>JBCCEP010000339.1:0-4535 GCA_039030215.1 Pseudomonadota bacterium | reverse complement strand
GCTCCAGCGCCATCCCGCATATCGGGCATGGCCCCGGCTTGTCCTCCAGCACCTCCGGATCCATGGGACAGATATATGCGACGCCCTCGGCCACCTTCGCGACAACACGTTTATTGTTCCCTGACAGGTAAAAATAGGGATCCGCCTCGAACTTCTCGTGACAACTTTCGGAACAAAAATAATAGGTAGTGCCGTGATAGGTGAAGGATGGTTTACCGGCATTCGGATCGACCGACATACCACATACGGGATCGATTACGAGATCGTCCGACTCGCCCTCCAATACCAGGTAATCATCGACTCCAGCATCATGCTCGCAGGAACTGCAGGAAGTATGTTTCGCCATTCGGCTGATCCGCATAGTGGTTGTTCACCACGCATATAGTGCTTCCAGTAACTGGAAGGTCAACGCCGATCATAGCTTTTGAAGAATGGATCAACTCGCCTGCTTGAACGCATACAACTCAACCGGATCGAGAACGCCATCGAGCTTGTGTTCGCCAACCGATTTCCAGCGCTCCGGGTGCAATTGCGCCAGCTTGCCGCCGGACAAGACGGGTTGTTGCAATAGCTTGGTCATTTCCTCAATGCGAGCAACTTCATTCACCGTTGACCCGATCACGGAAAAGGAAAGCCGCTGCGGAATTCCGATATTGCCGAATTTCAATGCACCAACATTCAGGCCAACGCCGAAATTATATCGATCCAGCCCCTGTTTTTCGCGCTCTACATTGTTTTCACGACCCAATGACAGCGTGTTGTCCAGCGCTGCGGTTGCACGTGCGGATGCATCCTCCAGTTCCCGCTCATCCTCATAGGGGAAGATACCAAGGACCGCATCGCCGATAAAATCGAGCACTTCACCACCATGCTCGACCAACGAACCTGCCGTCACTTCAAAATAGGCATTCAGCATGG
The DNA here is from genome assembly GCA_039030215.1 of Pseudomonadota bacterium. Taxonomy (GTDB): domain Bacteria; phylum Pseudomonadota; class Alphaproteobacteria; order Rhizobiales; family Rhizobiaceae; genus BOKV01. The sequence goes on along the minus strand of JBCCEP010000339.1, from coordinate 3,617 downwards.
AAAAATAATCTGACGCCTCCAGCGTCTCTGCAAACATGGTCGAATTTCTTAGATCCGAATACCAGACAACCGCATGGGTTTCCTGGCCGTCACCACGGCGGATTTGACCGTCAAGAACATTCCGCCCTGCCCGCAGGCCAAGATAAGTCGTGGCAATATTCTCTGAGATCCTGGATTGAATGACCGATTTGCACAGCACCGCCAGCACACGCTGGATCGACTGCAGCGCAGTCAGGTCATCGTCTGAAAATCCATGTTCCCGATTTGTCGCCCAGGATACCAGGATACCTCGCGGTTTGGCGGTCGCAACTTCACTTTTGATATCCATCGTCTGCATGGAGGTGACCATGACAAGATAGTCGGTAAAACCGTCATCCCGAAGCTCTTCAAGCATCGGAAAATCCACCATTGCGTCCGGACCGGTAAGCCTGCGCCGGAACAATTTGAGATTGTTCTCAAGCACATATCGCAACGGACTGTCCGTCCACTCCTTAGTTTCTCCATCCTGATGGGGAAACTGATCAAGGGAAGACTGCCTACCGCAATCCCACATAACTCGTTCGGATTTGAACAGGGGATGCAGCGTCTGCCAAATCAATCGGCCACGCGTAACCGGCACCCCAATTGCAGTAAGACGGGTACAAAGTTCTTCAAAAAGACCAACAATGTCGGGCTCACCCAGCGATTGGTCCATCAACCAATCGCGGATTGGACGAATTAGTGCGGAATGCGGCATAAGAGAATCCAAAAATATAAATGAAACAGGGCTGTAGCCAGTGATGTGGAGCCACCATTCGCCAAGTTCAATGCCCTGTCGAAACAAAACATCTTTTTGGTCAACGCAATTCCCTCAAAACACGAAAAAGTAATCACAAAACTGGATGTGATGGCTGGCTAGGTGCATTTTTTCGAAAATCCGCATAGTTTCAGATTTCAACTTTGAAGGATTCGAATGGCAAACCCGCAGCAGGCGACCGGAGCAACGGCTGGAAAGGGCACGATTATCCAGCGCGTGCGGCTTTATACCGGCCTGATATTGTTCGTCTTCGTGTTGGTGCATTACATCAATCATAGTCTCGGCCACGTTTCTTTGGCGGCAATGGAAGACTTTCTGGACGTGCAGGAGGTTTTTACCAACACCATCATTGTTCAAATCATCTTGTATGGTGCCCTGCTGATCCACGGCTTGCTTGGCCTGTATAAACTGGCAATGTTGCGAACCTGGAAACTGCCAGTCTGGGAATGGGCGCAAATCCTGTTCGGGCTAGCTATCCCCTGGCTTCTGGTCAGCCATATTGCGTTTACCCGCGCACCGCAGCAAATGCTTGGAATTCACGTTGATTATGCCCATGAGTTGAGCTTGCTATGGCCGGGCGCGGCGATCCAGCAATCAATCCTGCTCCTGGTGGTCTGGATACATGGCTGCGTCGGCATCCATTTCTGGCTGCGCATTCGATCCTGGTATCCGACCTGGCTGCCTGTATTTGCGGCAGTTGCGATAATCCTGCCGATCCTGGCGCTCACCGGCTGGATTGCCGCCGCCAGACGCATGCTGGACGTGCAGGCAGCTCTAGCGCTCGATAGTCCCGAGGCGAAGGCCGCACTTGATGCCGTCAGAAGCGAAAATCTGTTCATCATCCAGAACATGAGGCCCATCGAATCGTTCGCCCAATATGTCGTACTCACCATATTGATCGTTACGCTGCTCTTCATGCTGGGCCGTTGGCTCTTGCAATTATTCCACCCGCGAATCCGGGTCAGCTACGCAAATGGCAGCGTCGTCACCAGTTCACCCGGCGTAACGCTGCTGGAAATAAGCCGTCAGGGTGGAATCCCGCATATGGCGGTTTGTGGCGGTCGGGCCCGCTGTTCGACCTGCCGGACACTTATAATCGACGGGGATGAAAATCTCAGCGAAGTCACCCCGGCCGAACGGCTCCTGCTCGACAAACTGCGCACCGGGCCGGAAATCCGGCTGGCTTGCCAATGCCGCGTCAATGGCGACATCAAGGTAAGGCCGCTTATCGAGACACAGGACGGGATCGCTTCGCCAAGAAACGCCGATCCGCTTGGTTGGGGCGTTGAGCGCGAACTAGCGGTCTTTTTCCTGGATATTCGAGGATTTTCCCGGATTTCAGAGAACGCGCTGCCCTATGACGTGGTCTTTATACTCAACAGCCTGTTCGCCCAGGTCGGCAGCGCCGTCGAGCGCTCAAACGGCTATATCGACAAGTTCATGGGTGACGGGATGATGGCTCTGTTTGGTCTGAATGCCGACCCCGAACAGGCCAGCCGTGATGCGATCCAGGCTGCCGTAAATTCCCAGGCTGCCGCCGAGGTCGCCAATGGACTCCTGAAGCAGCACCTTAATGAGCCGCTACGGATCGGCATCGGCGTACACACCGGCCAGGCGGTCGTCGGACGGGTCGGCAAGACATCAGATCAGGTCAGCCCGTCCAGGCTGACCGCAGTTGGCGACACGGTCAACGTCGCTGCCCGACTCGAGGCTGCCACCAAGGAGCTTGCTGCTGGATTGGTTATTTCGGCCCAGACATTTGAACTGGCAGGCATTGAAATCACCAGCGACATCGGCGAACGCTCCAAAATCAAGGTTCACAACATCACGGAACCAGTTGATGTTGTTGCAGTTCGTGAATATTCAGCCCTTGAGGCAAGATTGAAGGCGTTCGAGACTTCATCTGCAAACAAACCAGCAGAACCTGTACAAAAGAAAAAACCCCGAAAAGAACAAAAAAAGGTAGGGCAAGATGCGAAAAAAAAGCTCGGTGTGTGATTTCTGGGGCTTTTTTGCTGCAAGTTCCCTGCTATCGTAGGGAGGTGGGGTTGGCTGAATTTTTCTTCACACAAATTCTCCAAGGGACTTGTGCCCGCCAATTGAATGAGTAGACGAGCATTGCGGGGACAGTTTTGAACCAGATGGAGCCGAGCCTCCTTAAGTACATATGGATGCATTCCCGCAGGGACCAGTGGTGGATGCTGTTCATCATCTTGTTGTCGATGCCCACCTACTTCCTGAGCCTCGACCTGCCGAAGCGTATTGTCAACGGACCTATTCAGGGGCAGGGGTTTGAGAATCCGGACGACACCGCATTCTTCATGACTACCTATCTGCCCTTGCCGGAATGGCTCATTGGTGATCCCATTTTGTTGTTTCAGGGCTTCGAAATGGACCGCGTCCAGTTTCTGTTTGCGCTATCCATAACTTTCCTTGCGCTGGTCGCCGCAAACGGCCAGTTCAAGATGTATATCAATACCTATAAGGGCCGCATGGGCGAACGGCTCATGCGGCGTTTGCGTTACGAACTGTTTGACCGCGTCCTGAGATATCCGCTCAGCCGCTTCCGCCGGACCAAACCATCCGAGATCGCGTCCATGATCAAGGACGAAGTCGAGCCAATGGGCCAGTTCATTGGCGACGCCTATACCCAGCCGCTGTTCCTGGGCGGACAGGCATTGACCGGCCTGACCTTCATCATGCTGCAAAATGTCATGCTCGGCATCGTGACGCTGGTTGTTGTCCTGTTCCAGGCTTGGTTGATCCCGCGCCTTCGCCGCAGGCTGATTGAACTGGGAAGGCAGCGCCAGATTGAGGCTCG
>JBCCEP010000338.1:0-4537 GCA_039030215.1 Pseudomonadota bacterium | reverse complement strand
CCCGAAACCGGCTTGTCAGCAAAAATGTCAAAGCTGGACGGAACTCTATGCAGTGCCGTGGATATATCCCACCGAAACACCGCTATTTATGTCGAAGGGCCAAATGCGGCCGCAGTGCTCAACGCTGGCTGCCCTCAGAATCTTTCAGTTTCCGCCTTTCCCAAGGGTGCGTGCTCTCGAACAATTCTCGGAAAGTCGGAGATAATTCTCCTGCGTGAGTCACCGGTGCGCTTTCGTGTTGAATGTTGGCGTTCATTTTCCGATTATGTTTGGAATTTCCTGGTGGATGCTGGTAAATCCTCCCAATTCTAACCAGCGGAAAAACATGGCCGTCAAATCCCAAAAAGAGAAAAATGAGCTTGTAAAATCGAGACTCGTGCTGAATTTTCCTGGTTTCGAGCAGACTTCATCGCTCAGCCAGCTGGATCGAATCCAGCACAGTGCCCAAAAGACCGGAGAGATCTGGCATTTTGATTTTGAGCGCCCCACCGTTCATCAGGACCCGGGCGTCAACCATGCCATCGGCGAGTGCCAGACAAGTTCGGCCGGCTGGAAGGTAAATACCCGCATCGTTCAATTTTCCTGGAACGATATCATTCAGGAATATGAAAAAGTCGCCCATCCGATGGGGATCATTCGCAATTTTCCCAAGTTTCTGGCTTTTTTTACTGACGGCACGGTCTCGCGCTATCGCAAGGCCAGCGGCCGCTACTGGGCTTTCACGATTTTTCCTATCCTCCTGCTTCTGATCTTTGTCGCGATCTCGTGGTTGGTGTCGACCTGGCTTGTTTCCATTCTTGGCCTGACAGGAATTGCTTATGCGATCGCCGGAAGTGTCTTGACCGTCATTCTAACGCTAATTCTGTGCAAATGGCCCGGCGACAAGGCCTATCTGACACTGACGATCAATGATTGGGGTTTTGCCCGCGATATGGTGAACCGGTCCAGTCGCAAAATAGAAGATCGCTACGAGGAATTTGCCGAGACAATCATCAAGGAAGTAAATGCGGGCTCACATGACGAAATCGTGGTCTCCGGCCACAGCTTTGGATCGGTTTGGGCTGTTGCGGGACTTGCCCTGGCCTTGGAGAAACAGCCCGACCTGCTGAAGGGGCGTAATGCCATTTTCCTGGCATTGGGTTCCAGCCTGTTGAAAATTGCCTTGGCAAAAAATGCCGACTTCATGCGCAAATGGATAGTCGAGGTGACATCTCAGCCGGATTTGTTCTGGCATGAAATCCAGACCAAGGATGACATCATCGCATTCTACAAGGCAGAGCCCTTCGAAGTGATTGGCCTTCCGGAGCCCGCCGGAGGTTATCGAGTAGATCGAGTCAACTACAAGAAGGCGATGGACCGGAAACGTTACAAATCCATGCGCACGTCATTCTACCGGACGCACCGGCAATATATCCTCTATCAGGACAAGCCCGTCAGCTTCGATTACATGCTGCGTTTGTTTGGGCCAATACACTCGAGGAAGCTCGCTCGAGAACCGGAATCCATTCAGGCCATTGATCCCGGCGCAAAGCTCGTCTAGAGCAGGCAGCCAAACAATTTAACAGGAGTTGCACGACATTGGATTGGGTACTGACGGGAAAAATCATTTGGTGCGGATGCCTTGTCTTGTGGGCACTCATTCGCTGGATACCCAATCGCAGATCGCGAAAGGTCAAGATCGACAAGACCTCCAGAACACCGATCGAACGCTTTTCCATGGCGGCTTCGACATTGGGTCTGGGCATAATTCCCGCGATCTGGGTGTTTTCGGGAATCCCCGAAAGTTTTGACCACGCAGCCAATCCGGTAATTATTATCATCGGACTTCTGATATTTGCCGCCTCGCTAAGACTTTTCCGTATTACCCACAAGGCGCTTGGCGCGATGTGGTCTCACAGCCTTGATCTGAGAAAGGGGCACAAGCTGGTGACGTCCGGCATTTACGAGAACGTTCGCCACCCGATGTATTCGGCATTTTGGCTATGGGCATTGGCACAACCATTTCTTCTTTCGAACTGGATAGCCGGGTTCTCGGGAATTGTTGGATTCGGCACGCTGTATTTCCTGAGGGTAGGCCAGGAAGAACAGATGATGGAAGAACGATTCGGCGAGGAATATCGCAAATATTGCGCCCGCACCAAACGCATAATTCCTGGTATTCATTAACGCTTTGATCAGTTTTTCGCACTGATACCCTGTGCCAATGGTGAAATTGGTGCAGCCAATCTGCAACACTTGAATCTAAAAAAGCCGCATTGGGCGATCCAGACGCCAGATCACGTAATTTGCACCAAATTTAGTCGTGCTTTTAACCAAATATCGGTTAGTAAAAGTTCTCTCGTGTTATTTGATTCAGGGCTTGTGATAGATGCCGTCAAGCATGACTTCTTTGAAATTTGCCGCAGCGGCAATTTTTTCCTCCGCAATTGCTTTGTCCGGTTGCGCGTCGTCTGGATCATCCAGTTCCAATGCAGCATCCGAAGCCAGGACAGCGACCATCCGGCAGGAAGCCCCACCCAAGCCAATCGACAAGACAGCAGAGGCACGCAAGGCTGCGACCAGAACCGGCGAAATCTACTTGATGCGTGGCTTGATGGATGTGTTTTCACGGGGCATCGACGTCATGGCGGTTCAGATGCGCCGCGAGGGCTTTTATGCAGTCAACACCAGCTATACGGAATGGGAAGCGATCGGTGCCGATATCGTACGCCGCAACAAGCTGAAGCAGGTTTCCTACCCGATTGCAATCGTCGGCCACTCGCTCGGCGCCAATGACGCAACCAAGCTTGCGAATTATCTCGGCTCGCGCGGGATCAAGGTCTCCTATGTTGCAGCTTTCGACCCGACCGAGCCTGGTTATGTCGGCAAAAACATCAAGAAGGTCGTCAACTATTACCTCCCCAATGAGAATAATAAAATTTACAAGCGCAGGGGATTTAACGGCCGGATCCTCAACATCAACATGAGCAAGAATCCTGATATTTCCCACACAAACATTGAAAAGAATCCCAAGCTGCAGTCGCAGGTCATGGGCAATGTGATGCGGATTACGCGCAAGAAGCGTAAGAAATCCTGACACTTGAATTCAATAGAATTTTCGCTGGTTACTTACGGTGCATCGCTGGATTTTCATCCATGGTCGACACGCAGGCGCCTGAAATGAGCCTCATCGACCCACTCACCTAGCCCGGCATCCCAGGCGGATTTCGCAGAAATTCCCCAAGGTTCACCAAATACCTTGTGGTTCAGCTTCATCGACCGGTCGTTGGTAACGCAGCAAGCCGAACGCAATGCTCTCCATGGACCGGATTTGTAGCCGATTTCATAAGCTTCCTGTAGCGCAACAGCACCGTCTGCTGATGATCCGGAATTATACATGACGGCCGCAGCCTCCATCAGGGCGCGGTCGAATTTGAGCGAGACCAATGCGTGCCCCACCAGAAAGTGCAAGGCTTCCCAAGTATTGCTCTCGACCTTTGGCGGGGTCATGAACGTTTTTGGCTGAAGCCAGCGTCTGGTATTTGGATCGTTTACGGTTTTCTCGAACCAGCTGTCCAATTGGGACTGACTCGTAACAATCATTATGTCACCCAGTTATATACCACATGCCCGGATAACCGCCGCTTTACCGTACAGACGCCGGACAATAACCGTTTGTGATTAAACAGGAAATAGCTGGAACGCCACATGCGGCAATTAATACAAATGATGATTAACGCGCATTCGGCATCAAAACACGGCAATATTATGATTTACAAACAACCTAAATCACGGATTTACCAGAGTTTTACGAAACTTCTCCGACTACATGCGGAGGCAGAATCTTTGCCAAGTCTCCAGTAATCTTGAAAACCGCATTTGGTGTCCCAGCCGCGGCCCAGATTTCCGGATACTGGAAAAGATCTTCGTCCACGACCAGTTTATAGGCCGTCTTGTGCCCGAATGGCGGAACGCCACCAATTGAAAATCCAGTTGCAGATCGCACAAAGGCTGGATCTGCCATCTTCACCGGACCGCTCGCAAGACTGCCCAGCTTATTTTCATCTACCCGGTTTGGACCACTTGCCAACACCACCACGGGTTCGCCGGTTTCCTGGTTTTTGAACACCAGGGATTTTACAATCTGGCCTATCTCGCAATTGACCGCTGCCGCTGCATCCTGAGCGGTTCGGGTGGAGGCCGGAAGTTCCTGCACTGCAAATGCAAACCCCTGCTCATCCAGGTATCGCTGGAACTGCCGTGCTCGTTTTCCAAGCGAAACCGACCTGTTTTCATTGCTTGCCATTGGCGCACTCTACAGAACATTTGAGCGCCTTCAATCAGTTCAATTGCGGTTAATTACAATCGCCCGAATCTAGGCAAAGAAAAGGACCGCCTGCGGTAGCAGGCGGCCCTTAATATTCTCGTCTTTTCGACGATCGCTTACAGCATTTTGCCGGAAACGTTGGTGAAGGTGTTGTTGACGCCACCGCCAACTGCAGTTGCTCCACCGATGATTGCAACTGAGATCAAGGCTGCGATCAGGCCATATTCGATG
>JBCCEP010000337.1:0-4591 GCA_039030215.1 Pseudomonadota bacterium | reverse complement strand
ATGTCGACCCCTTCATACAGGCGTTGCGCTGCCTGCATCGTGCGCTTGGCCGAAAATCCAAGCCGCCTGCTCGCATCCTGCTGCAACGTTGAAGTCGTAAAAGGTGCCCAGGGATTTCTTTTCGTCGGTTTGGATTCGACCTTGGCTACCGACAACGCAGCTTTCTCCAACATGGATTTGATGCGCATTGCTTCATCTTCGCTGCCAATGTCATGGCGTTGAAGCTTGGTGCCGTCGAATTCGGTTATGCGTGCGTCGAATGGCTGGCCTGCTTCATTTTCCAGTTTGGCGATAACCGACCAGTATTCCTGGGCAACAAATTGCTCGATTTCAGCTTCGCGGTCGCAAACCAGCCGCAGGGCCACGGACTGAACGCGGCCCGCAGATCTTGCACCGGGTAATTTGCGCCACAAGACCGGCGAAAGGGTAAAACCAACCAGGTAGTCCAGCGCCCGCCTTGCGAGATAGGCCTCCACGAGGTTGCCGTCGATCTCACGCGGATTGGCCATCGCATCCAGGACCGCCTTCTTGGTGATCGCATTGAATACGACTCGCTGAACAGGTTTATCCTTCAACACCTTTCTGTCGTTTAGGACCTGTAATACATGCCAGGAAATCGCCTCTCCCTCGCGATCCGGGTCGGTCGCAAGAATCAGTCTGTCTGCGGATTTGACCGCCTTGGCTATGTCTGAAAGGCGTGTTTTTGACTTTCCATCCACCTCCCAAGACATGGAAAAATCTTCATCAGGCAGCACGGAACCATCCTTAGGGGGAAGGTCCCGCACATGGCCATAGGAAGCCAGGACAGTGTAATCATTGCCCAGATATTTGTTTATTGTCTTTGCCTTCGCGGGCGACTCGACAACTACAACATTCATCGACATGTTTTTTCCTGATTGGAAACAAAGCAATTTGTTCGGGAAGCATGAACTTCTGAACTGCAATAAGCTGCAATGAATTGGCGTTAGATGTGGTCCACGTCAAGCCCTCTTCAATATTAGCCTCACGGAATTCTGAATTAATACAACTTTAAGTAGCAAAATATAAAAATTGCACGTATAACAAAAGTCTGTAGTATACAGATATACTTGAATTGGCGTGGGAAGCTTATTGCTTGGGAGGACGCGCCTGACCCAGTTGTGGATTCAGCCAGATATGGGGATCGGCCATGAACGCAAATAGTGCCAATAAAATTGCTCCCACTGACGAAAAGTCAGTTTCTGCGGCAGAAACTGCAGAAGGCAAGTCAACGAAAACCAAACAATTGCCCGATCGCGTGAGCAAGGCAGTGACCTTGGAATATGTACGCCAGCTATTGATTGAGTTAAGGGGAATCGCTCAGGCAGAAGGTGAGGGTACTTTGGTCTACCTGCTGGAGATGTCAGCCCTGGAAGCGCAGGAATGCCTGAAAGTTCACAGGTTCAACACCGAATTGATCGATTGAGCGGATTTTCTTGCTGCCGGCAATTTCTAAAGAGCGCTAGTCGCGGATTGCAAATCGCTTTTGCGCAATAAACTTAATCCAGAAGGAGCGAGACGCGATTCGAACTGTGACGTTCCAGACGGCCAGCCAAATCAAGTTCCAACAGAACCAGTTGCACTTCCCCTGGACTGGCGTCTGTCAAGCGAACAATATCATCAATATCGGTCGGTGTAGGTCCTAAAGCAGTAACGATTCGTTGGCGGACATTCTCTGTCAGGTCGGTAGCGCTTTCCGGCATATAGTCTTCGCCCTCTTCGCCTGCATCGAAGGGAAGTTGTGGTTCAATCCCGCCGACAGGAGATAACGCATCAATTATGTCGTCTGCGCTCGTTACCAGCGTTGCACCCTGTTTGATCAGGTGATTCGTCCCGGCCGCCCGTGGATCGAGCGGCGAACCGGGAACAGCAAACACCATGCGCCCGGTTTCATTCGCCATCCTTGCAGTAATCAGTGAACCGGACCTGCGCGCTGCCTCAACCACGAGAACGCCCAGTGACAATCCGGCAATCAATCGATTGCGGCGCGGAAAATCGATATTACGAGGCTTCCAGCCCATCGGCATCTCGCTGATCAGCGCGCCGCCACTCGTGGCAATGTCATCTGCCAGGGGAATGTTCTCTTCAGGAAATGGACGATCAATGCCGCCGGCAAAGACAGCAATCGTTCCTGTATCCAATGACGCCTTATGCGCTGCGGTATCGATTCCCCTGGCCAGGCCTGAAACGATGGTCTGGCCTCGTTCGCCGAGTTCACCTGCAATTCTGCCTGTCAGTTTCATGCCCGTTATCGAAGCGTTTCGTGAACCGACAATCCCGACGCTCGTTTTTTGTCCGCTAGCAACATCTCCGCGTATGCAGATGAGCGGCGGAGGATTGGCGATGCCCCGCAATATGGAAGGGTAATCCGGTTCGCCCATGCCGATAAACCGCGCGCGTGCTCTTTGGGCCGCCTCCAATTCCTTTTCAGCGCTTTCTTGTGTAGCGACCCGGATCTTTGCAGCCGTGCCACCATGTTTAGCCAATTCCGGCAAAGCCTGAAGTGCAGCACCAGCCGTTCCGAAATGATTGATCAAATCCCTGAAGGTTGCAGGTCCGACGTTTTCCGAGCGGATCAGCATAAGCCAGTTTATCCGCTGCTCATCCCCAAGCGGAAACCTGCGTGCGCCCGATGGCGATTCTGTATCCCCCAAAATTTGCCCCCCAAATAAACCTAGGCCTCTTGGCCAATTTTACTTTCTTCACCGGACCGTAGGCGGGATATGTTTGCCCGATGGTTCCACCAGCAGATCGCCGCCAGAACCGCAGACATGATGATTGCGCCTACGGATCCGCCATATCCCCAAATCATGATCGGTGTCATACCGGTGGCAACCAGCGCCGAAAGCGACGAATATCTCGTAACGATCGCAACGATCAGCCATATGCCCATAAATGCCAGCGCATAAATCCAGGCAACGCCACCCAGGATGCCAATATAGGTTGCGACACCCTTTCCGCCCTTGAACTTCAACCACACGGGAAAGCAATGCCCGGTAAATGCACCATACCCTGCGGCAAGGGCGCCCTCAGCCCCGAAATAGGAACCCAAAAGTACTGCCGCCGTTCCCTTTAAACCGTCAAGCAACAGTGTTGCGGCGGCCACCGGTTTATTGCCGGTACGCAAAACATTTGTGGCACCAATATTCCCCGAGCCGATATTTCGTACATCACCAAGCCCGAACATCCGCGAAAGCAATAATCCGAAGGGAATAGACCCCAGCAAATATCCAATGACGGCGGCGATAAGGACTGAAACGGGTTCCCCAATCATGTCTTACCCCTTTTGCGTGTATATTGTGCGTCCCGCTACCAGCGTTTTCAAGACCTTGCCGCTAAATCTTGACCCTTCAAAAGGTGTGTTTTTGGATCTCGAAACAATTTCATTTTCCTGGACGACCCAGGGTAATTCAATATCTGCAATAAACAAATCTGCCTTTGCGCCTTTTCGAAGGGTACCGCCTTCAATGCCAAAAATCTCCGCGGGACGCTTGGCTGTACATTCAATAATCCGCGATAGGCTGATTTCGCCCGAATGATACAGCCTGAGAGCAGCCGAAAACATGGTCTCAAGCCCGATTGCACCAACGGCAGCTTCAGCAAACGGATGCCGTTTCGTGTCGACGTCATGAGGATCATGGCTTGAAACGATGATGTCGATGGTTCCATCAGCAAGTGCTGCAATCATCGCCTGGCGATCATCCTCGGCGCGAAGAGGCGGCGATAGCTTGAAAAATGTGCGGTATCGTCCGACATCATTTTCGTTCAGGGAAAGATGGTTGATCGACACACCTGCAGTAACAGCGTGGCCGTTTTTCTTGTAAACGGAAATGGCACCTGCAGAATCCGAAGTAGACACATTCGCCGCATGATACTTGGCACCGGTCAACGCCGCCATCCGAAGGTCGCGCTCAAGCGGGATGGTCTCGGCCTCACGGGGAATTCCGGGCAATCCTAGATGGGTCGCATTCGAACCCTCATTCATCACGCCATTGGATGAAAGATCCGGATCATTGGTTTCCAGCGCGATTGTCAGGTCAAAATCACGTGCATAGGTCATCGCACGGCGCAATATCAAATTGTTACTGACTGTGTGCTTGCCTTCGCTCAGCATCACGGCACCAGCTTCCTGCAACAAACCAAATTCGGTTAGTTCCGTACCATGAAGTCCCTTGGTGACCGTCGCTGATGGATAAACCCGTACTTCCGCCGTATCTGCCGCTGCCCTGCGAACGAAATCGACCAAGGCGACATTGTCGATAACCGGGTCGGTTTCCGGCATCATGACAAATCCGGTGACACCACCAGCCGCTGCAGCCTGGCTCGCCGAAGCAATGGTTTCGCGATGTTCTGCGCCAGGTTCACCAACGTAAACCCTCGCATCGATCAGCCCGGGAAACACATGATTTCCAGATGCGTCGATAATTTCGCAATCTTCCGGTGCGCCGATTTCGTTCCCGCCAACATCGATGTCGGCGATTAAACCGTCCTGGATCAGGATCGATGCCGGCCCGTCAATATCCTGGGACGGATCGACCACATGCTCACCTTTGATCAACAAGGGCTTGGTATT
>JBCCEP010000336.1:0-4605 GCA_039030215.1 Pseudomonadota bacterium | reverse complement strand
TGGTCCCGTAGCTCAGCTGGATAGAGCACCGGCCTTCTAAGCCGATGGTCGCAGGTTCGAATCCTGCCGGGATCGCCAGATTTTTCTTGCCGGATGCCGGCAAAGGAAGTTCCAAATTTACTGCATCCTATTCCAGTAGACGTTTGGCACCGTTTATTGCCTGAGCAAGCTGATCAGCATCATCAGGATTTTTGAACAGTCGACTGAAAAGGACCTCAACGCCTTGCTGGGGTGAGATTTCCCGATATTTCCCGGCAAGCTCCTTTGCCTTTGCATCGTTGCCAAGCCGATAGTGAGCGGCCATCAGATAGGCAACAGAAACCGGACCAGTGGGAGCACCACCCGCAATCGCATCCTCGAATGTCTGAACGGCGCCTTCAAAATCGCCGGTATGAAATTTTGCCGATCCCAACGCATTTTCAAAGACAAAACCTGAATCACCCGTGTCCGATTTCATGACCTCACCGACCACCGCCAGAACGCGATCGAAATCACCGGAAAACAAAGAGATCAAAGCATCAAACTCGACCAGATGCGGATCGTCTGGATCAAGCTTCATCGCCCTGTCTGAAAGTGATTTTGCCTCGTCCCAATCACGCCTTGCAAATTCAACCATGGATAGGGCTGATTGGCTCCACGCGGATTCAGGCGATAAGGCTGCAGCTTGGTTGGCGCGCTCCGTTGCCTGCACCAGAGAGGTTTCCACAATATCAGGATCATTCGAAACCAGTGCCACCAGCGCATGAATTTGTGCTGCTCCGGCAAATCCACCGAAATAGCTGTGATCCAGTGCAATTGCAGACTCAAAAACCAGTAACGCTGCTCTTAACCGATTGGGCTCGATCGCAGGGAAAATCAGGTCACGGCCTTCCGCAGCCAGATTGACAGCCTGTAGCCGGGCAGGGGAGGTTTCAAAGATTGCCGTGCGTTTTTGGTTTGAATTGTCAGAGCTGGCTACCTCCCGCTGGTCCGGCGTTTCGTCGAGCCAGGTGGAAAGCATCATACTCGCCAGCAAGACTACGAGGATTGAGCCGAGACCAGTGACCAGAAGAAATGTCTGCCTTGATAAAGGGGATCTTTTTGCCGGTTGCAAGATGACGCGCAATTTGAATTCCGGCGTATAGCTGCCTTTCGGCAGAACAATTTCCAACGGATCAGTCTGCCCGGCGCCCTTGTAATAATCGCTCATGCGGCGGCGCAACCGGCCTGCATCCACTCTGATTACGTTTTCACGCTGGATAACCTGATCGGCCGGATAATGATAGACATCCATCGCCAGCGTCTTTGCCCGTATCGCGTCACCGCGTCCTGCCAGCGTTTCCTCAACGACATATTCGAGGAACCCCTTCAACCTTCGCGAACCGGACAAGCCTTTCGACGCGTTCAGGCGCGCCACGGCGTCACGGATTTCCTGGACTTTAGGCCTGGATTCCCGATGTTCTTCACCATTCAATATTTCAGCTTTTTCAGCGGGATCATTCATCTGGATATTTGCAAATGCTACCGTAGCAAGCGGTTTTAAACGGTTTCCTCCCCCACAGAATAGAGCAGAATTTTCCAATGTCACCCGCAATGGAATCGAAAGGCGACGATGGGAGACGACACATCGCTAAGGCAGGAATTTCCGGGTTATGAAGTGCAAATCGCAGAACTGCGCAGGACCAATACGGTCTTTGATGAAATCTGCACTGATTTCATAGCCATGCGCGAGGAGCTTGAATCTTGTTCCGAAAAGAAGAAATCCCGGGACCGGGAATATCTGTCGAACATCAACGAAAGCATGTCGGCGCTCCGCAAGGAAATCAGGTTCCATCTGCATCCGGCTACCAATCAGCATCAAGAGGAAAATTGAGATGAAACCAATCAAGCTACTTGCAGTCTTAGCTGCCCTGCTCATGAGTGCGCCGCTACTGACATCGAATGATGCAAATGCCGCGGGTGGTGGAGCAGTTCAGGAAGGCTGGTCGCCGACCAAACCTTATCCTTCGCAGGAGGTCTATTATCCCGGAACGGAAGAACTTGGAGAAGAGGAGATCAGGGTCATCGCCTGTGGTTCGGGAATGCCGATGCCCCGCACCAAGCAGGCCGCAGCCTGTTTCCTGATTGAATTGGGTAACGGCGAGAAGTTCATATTCGATCTGGGAACCGGTTCTTTCACCACGCTTTATGCGCTCGGCATCCCGCTCGACTACATGACGAAAATCTTCATTACCCATCAGCATGCTGATCACATGGGCGATCTACCGACCATGTGGATTTATGGCATGCAAAATGGCCGATCCAAGCCGCTTGAAGTCTGGGGACCAGGTGGTGGCGGCATGCCTGAAAACTGGGGAATGAAGAGTGCTGTTGACGGTATTTTGAAATTTTACAACTGGATGTTGGAGACCAGCAAAGGCGCACTCGATACACGTTCGCTTTCGGTACAGGTCCATGAATTCGACTGGTCCAAGGAAAACAATGTCATCTATGACGAAAACGGTGTTGTGATCCGCACAATCCCTGCCATTCATCTGGAAGGCTCCGTCAGCCTGATCCTGGAATGGAAAGGCATGAAGATCGCTTTCTCAGGTGACACGCTCGCCAACCAATGGTGGATCAAGGAAGCCAAGGGAGCGGATCTGGCGATACACGAATGCTTTTTGCCAAACGAGGATTTCGTAACCCGTTACAAGTTTCAGCCGGCAGAAGCGATCTATGTCAGTACGCTGGTGCACACAACGGCACCGGTATTCGGAAAGATAATGGCGCTTACAGAACCCAGAAGGGCGGTCGCCTATCACTTCCAGAACGATCCCGACACACTGCCCGATGTCGTGACAGCGGTTCGTGAGACCTTTGATGGTCCGGTTGATTTCGCCGTTGATGGTATGGTTTGGAACATAACCAAGGATGACATCCGCACGCGGGTTGCCATGCTCAATTCCCAACCATTCCCGCCACCCTCAGTTACTGCAAGACAACAGGCAGCTCCGGGCGGCGAGAAATACGAGACCCCGGATTGGATCATGCAGGGCTATGCCTGGGAGACTTTGGAGGTCATGGATGAGGTCCACGAGAACTTCAACAAGCAGTTTGATACCGACTTCAAATTCCCGCTGCGGCCAAAGGAATAAGGATCAACAACTTATGGATAGAAATGAAGATGGCGGTATCCAGCCGCCATCTTCAAAGAACATTCTTTGTTGTCTATTCAGCTACACTCTCGTCTATCCCATCACGCCTGGATTGCCAGCTGGTAGACCAGACCCGAAGCAATGGCGCCCAGGATACCCAGCAAAATATACATGCCGAACACCCGCGGTTTTACCAGTGAATACACCGCAGCCATTGCCGGAATGGAACTGACTGCCCCCGCGACCATGAATGCCATGGCGGCACCGGTACCCATTCCCTGGTCCATCAGACCGGCAACCAGCGGCGGGGCGACATAGGAGTTGAGATAGGCTGGCATGCCGACAAGCGCGGCCAACCCGACGGTCACAATACCGTCACCACCGACAAGATTGGCGATCAGCGACGCCGGAACATAGGTAACCAGAAGCGCTTCCAGCACATAGGCCAATGCAAGCCATTTTATAAGAAACAGCGCGTTTTCCAGAAATTCGGTCTTGAATACATTGCGCCGCTCGGTCTCCCGCCAGAATGTCCATTCCGGCTTCCCGCTGAATGGATTTGGACCGCAGCCACAGGAATTCGTTTTGTACGCCTTTAGCGGATTGGCAAATGAGCCACCTGAGATGAGCATCTTGATCACAAAACCGCCAAACAGTCCAAGCGCCACTGCCGCGATCGCCTTGCCGACGGCAAACGGCCAGCCAAGCGCTGCGGCGGTTATCAACAATGTCGGTGGATCGATCAGCGGCGATGATAGCCAGAAGGCCATGACTGCCGAGAGGGGTGCGCCCAAAGCAAGCAAACCGGCAATAAACGGGATAACCTCACAGGAACAAAACGGCGCCAGCCCGCCGAAGAGGGCGGCAAACAGGATCATCCGGTTTTCCCGACCCTTGAAGGCATTCGCGATTACCGATTCCGCGCCGGCCGCCTTCAGTGATGCGATGAGCAACACCGCAAAAGCGATATAGGGCAAGGTGTTGAGAAACGCGCCGGTAGCAAAACTGATAACCGGCAGGAAATTCGATTGATCGAAAATCGCAACCAGAATTGGCAGCAGCACGACCAGGGTCCAGACATTCACGAATACGGGTTTGATTGCTCCCCATTTGTTCAGACTTGCAAGGCTGTGGGTGGCTTCACTCATCCTGTGTTCCTTCCTGTTCGACGCAACATTCGGCCAGAATGAACGCTGCCAATCCACGCAAATGCTCGTAATTAGCCTGGACATTGATTGTCCTGCCATCGCGCTGCTGGTCGATCAGACCTGCTGCTGCAAGATTCTTCAGGTGATGTGTCAAGGTTGACGCTGCTATTCCCGTTCGGCTCTGGATGAGACTGACGGGAAGTCCAGGATCGCCGGCCCTGACCAGCGTCTTCAGAACTTCCAGCCTGGATCCGGAGCCCATCGCGGAAAAACCCTGTGCTGCTAGATCGGTATTCATAGCGACTCCAATAATTCGATAATTCTAGTAATATCGAATTAAT
>JBCCEP010000335.1:0-4626 GCA_039030215.1 Pseudomonadota bacterium | reverse complement strand
GATTCATCGATCGGCGCAACATCATCTTCCGCAATGATCTGGGTCGTGCCTTCTTCACCAAAATGCTGGGAATATTTTTCGACGACCCACGACTTGGTCTGCGGATACCAGTTTGCCCGCCAGCGGAACGCTGCGATTGCACCGATAATGGCGGAATCCACGATACTTGCACCGGCAATCATTGGCGGAATTGTTTCAGGTGCGACCCCCAGCGTATCTCCATAAATGGCGAATACAGCGTCGTGGAGATTACGCGAAAAGAACACCATGCCCATATTGATGTCATAGGCGCTGAGGCCATACCAGCCCCAGAAAAGCGCCAATGGCGCAAACCACAATATGAGTATGTACCGCATGAGACTCCGCCTGTTAGCAGGGCCATATTGCCCCTGCAGACCAGCGGTCGCAACGTTTACTGATTGTTAACCTTAACCGTAATGGTTAATCGCCGTCACTCCAAAACCATCGCCCTGTCCGGCGACAACCAGAATGGCGGCAGAAACGAAGCGAGATTGGACATTGGCAAGACTTCCGGCTTGAGCGCGATGCCAAGTCGATCGCGCATGAATGCCCGTCTTGTGGCAATACGGTCGGCAGCATCCGGATATTTATCTGCAAACTCTGCACGACCGCGATCATCAAGGAGAATGATACCATCCTCCATATTGGTGGTGAAATAAGGCCCGCCGGTCGCGGGAATCACATCCACCTGCAGGGCCATGCCCGATTGCAGTTTGTCTAGGGACCCGTTGTAGATCGGAGAATTCATCCATTCATCCAGGTGAATCAGATGGCCGGGATTCAATCCCACACCGAAAAACGGATCGCCAATTCGTTTTTCTATTCCGGCAAAGAGTTCACCGCCGGTAATGCCAATTCCGACGGTCTCGAGCCAGTTCGCCACTGCTTCGAAATACGGCCTGACCAGGACATCGATGTAATCGCGTATCGATTCCGGCAGATCGCCTTCGTCATTTGCAAGCCAACCCGCCCGGCAATTGAGTGCGCCCTGGACGCCATAGGCTGTGGTTATGGCATCGCCTTTTTCCAAAATACGCGACGTCGGGCTTAGCAGTCCAAACCAGGCACGTTCGCCACTGGACATCATGGTGTGACAGGAGAGCGGAAGCCCGATAGGCCGGATCAGGGATGCTGCCTCAAACTCGCTCATACCGGGTCTGGCACCGAAGACCACACGTTTAACCGCTTCCGAGGTATGGCAGGCCGCGAATTCGAACCTTGCCAGTTCATCGATTTCCATTGTCGCCCGCAGACCGTTTGACGGGTCCATGAAAATGGCGCCGGCATTTGAGATCCTGGAACCGGTACCACCAAGCTCAGAAATGGTTTCCACAATATAGGCAGGGATTTCGATCGTGGTTTCCGGGCTATCGAATTCCTGTTCGGAGAAATATTTCCAGCCGCAGATTCCGATGTTCAGACCCGGTTTAACCCCTGCCTCCGACAGAATTTCTGCCAATGGCCGGGTATGGCTCCTCTCCTGTCCCAAGAGCCCGAACGGCGGATATAGTCTGACATCGAAGTCGAGCGGAGAAGCTTTCGCCGGACCCTGGTTTTCCGGGCCGGTCAGGAGAACCGGTTGGCGACCCTTCCGCGCGATCATCAGCGCTTCTTCGAAACGCGGATCAAATCCGGACATCCAGGCCAGATTGGCAGAGTGCTCTCGATCAGCATAGACAACCAGAATGTCCAACCCTGCATTGGATGCGCGATCCATCAACCTGGAAAACCGGGCACGATAAATTTCATCCGCCAATTCCGGCATTTCTGAAGATGAGCCGAAGTCCGGTAGATCAACTTCTTTCAGAACCGCTTTTCGGGTCGCCATTCGATATTCCTCCGCAGCAATCATTTTGCTGGAGACAATTTGTCCTTGTTCGAAGGCAAGGTCAAAACAAAAGCCCGCCAAAATGGCGGGCTGTTTGATCAGTCTGGTCTTGTGACAGGGGATCGTCAGCTTGACTCACCCAGATTGATGATTTCGACCCGGCGGTTCTGGCCTGATTCCGGGGCGTCCGGATATTTCAGGTAATCTTCGCCGAAACCTTCTTGAAGCAGTCTGTCGGGTTTGACACCGGCAAATTCGATCAGGAAGCGCGATACCGCCTGGGCACGCCGGAATGAAAGATCATTGTTGTAGTTGTTGCTTCCAGCTGCGTCGGTGTGGCCTGCAATCATGAACTGACCTGAACCCAGTTCGGGATCGTTGAGCGCTTCGCCAAGTTCGATAAGCTGGCGTACTGAAGCCGGGTCGATCCGGTCTGAATCGTAGTCAAACAAGATTTCCAGGTCGATCCTGCCGCTTTCGTTATAAGTGGCGGTGTTCTTTGCAGAGGCCTGTTCGACCGGGCGGACGTCCAGTCCACGAACCGTGCTTGAATTGTTTCCGGAACTAACCGAAGCGACGCGCTTGGGCTTTCTCGGCTTCGGTGCACGGCTCTTGGCTACAGCGCCACCACCTGAAGGCGGCGGTGCGCGGAATTCCTGCGGAGCGCCATTCTGCGGCTGCGGCACTCTTCTGAATGCAACGTCTCCGCCCTGTGGCTGTGGCGGCCGGCTAAAGACAACGCCACCCTGTGGCGGCGGTACCCTGCGGTGTGCCACCTGTCCACCCTGTGGCTGTGGCACCCTGGTGATTGCATGGTTGCCACCTTGCGGCTGTGGCACTCTGCGCATGACTACCGGTGCGCCCTGTGGCTGTGGCGCCCTACGTTTGACGACATGTCCGCCATGGACTTGCGGCGCTCTTCTGCGGACCTGGTGCACAGGTTGATTGTGCATTGCGCGTGGCAATCTCAGCTGGTTAACGATTTGGCGTTGTGTAAATACGGTCTGCGCCTCCGCCGATCCTGCCGCCGGAAGCAGCATTTGCGTCGCAAGGCCGAAGATCGCAATGAACTTCAGATGATTTTTATTGGTCATCACATGCTCCCTTGTTTCTCGTCCCAAACTACGCCGGTAGTTTCACGACGTTTCGTTGAATACCTCACTGATATTGGGACGCATCCCGCGGAAGCGCGTGTCATTGCGCACAATGCGGACAAAAATGGCTATTGAACCAATAAAAGGCCGTGAATCCGGGTTTTTCAGGAGCCGTCGAGGTAATCGAAAGACAAAATCGCCGATCCGTGATCAAGCGTCACCAGAGTCGAGGAGATATTCCTGTTCCAAAACTTCAATTTTCCATCGAAACTCGTTGATATCATTGTCTTATGGTCGTTTATCTTCAGGAATTTTGCACCTGCTGCAACATCGGTGTGCGCAGCCAGACGGTCCACGAGCTGATCGGTGCCGAGCACCCAGATGGAAAGACTTCCGTCCACACCCGCCGTTACCACCTGGCTACCGTCGGGTGTAATGCCAACCGACGAAATCCAGCCGCGACTTCCCCTGAATGAGGAGAGTACCTGCCCAGTTCGGGTATTGAGATAGGCAATGGTTCCGTCCTCATGCGAGGCGACGACTGTTGACGCCGCGACAATCTCAAAGTCCGTAATCGGTTTTTTGTCGACGGTAGAAACCCGGACTAGTACATCGCCCGATTTCATGTCCGAAACCGCAATTGTACCGTCGCCGGAGGCTGTAATCACCGATTTCTGGTCCGGTTGGACAACGATCGGGCTGATAACCGCGTCATGGCTCTGGTTCTGCCAACGCGCATCGAAGGTAATTGGATCGATGGCGGCCATCATGCCATTGTCGCCCCCGATAACTAGCGTTCCATCATTTGCTTCACCAATCGCTGTGACGACGAAGCCGGGATACATCGCATTTTGCTTCTTGAATTGAGGTATGGCGTAGGAAAACAGCGCACCATCCCGCGTTCCAACTGCCAGCGTACGTCCTCCGCCGGTTATCTTGACCGTGGAGATGTCAATCTTCTCGCCTTCCAATTCGGCGATAAGTTCGGCTTTTCGGGCGTCCCAAAGCCGGATTGTGTCGCGCTCACCGCCCGTCACCACCATTGCGGTTCCAATGGGCGTTCTCTTGATCTGTGCGGGCGCAGTCTTCGGCCTTTCGGGCTTCGAACCCGCACCGTTCGTGTCCAGGGAAGCGACTTTCTGCTCGTCCTGGCCGGTCTTGTCATCCTTGGCAACAGGTGTTTCTCCGCCTTCACGTGTAAAGAAGAAATCACCCAATACTGCATCATAGTAAGCTGGTGTCTGATTGTGGCTGATGCTCCGCGCAAGCGTCCGAACCCGACGCCGGACTTCACGAGCGGTGTCGACGAGGTCCATGCCTGGTGTCTGCATCAGCGGTATCAATGTCCGGGTAAAGACCGAATTGGGGTCTTCATCTTCCTCACTGAGGCGATCAAGTGCGGCTTCGCCGACATCAGCCGAATACATGACAAAAGTGCCTTGCGGCGCTGAAATTCGTGCAAGCCCTGCCCCGCCGCCAAGGCTTCTCGTCGCAGCACCTGAACCGGTGAACGGATTGTTGCGGCAGGCATCCAATATAACCAGGTTCAGTTGTGCGGACCGCGACCGCAGGCGTGCCAGAATATTGTCCAGTGCGATAGCCTGCGACTCCACGGTTTCGGCATTTCCAGATTTGGCATCCGGCATATCAATCGGCAGAAGATAGTTTTCACCATTAATCTCG
>JBCCEP010000334.1:0-4642 GCA_039030215.1 Pseudomonadota bacterium | reverse complement strand
CCGAGATCGGTAAGCAGTTCCTCACCAGTGAGTTTTGATTCAACTATGATCAGGTTGGGGGTCGGCGCGCCTGAATAAAAGTCCACTGCCGCCTGAATGCCGCCCATATGCACCTTGACATGCGCCTTCGACATTCTCCTGTCCTTGGAGGCCATGTCCAGGACCTGGGCAATGTTCTCCGTCTGACAAAATGCCTGTACCGTGATGCGCGGTACCGGGCGCACTGCGTTCATGTCACCAGAGGCAATCGGAGCTTCGTTCGACTGCCGCGGTTCAGCGTGCTGTATGGCTTCTGCCGTCTGTTGCGTCATGTTCGACATTTCCTGTTTCCTGTCATTCCGCGGCCGGGCTAAACCGGCCTGTTACTTTCTCCGACCCTAGAATAGCGGTGCGAGGCGGCCGGAGCCGTTCTCCTGCCAGTCATTGATGACGAATGTCCGCCGTGTCGCATCAATCTCAGATTCCGCGCGTGGCCCCACCAGATCGGCCGGGTTGGAAACCATCGCCGCCAGGTTCTTCTGGGTTGCACATCCGAAATTGTAATAATTCTGGTTTTCAACCGTGTGCAGGACGTCCTCCTGCCACTGTCCGCATTCGCTGGGTACTTCCGCGACGATCGAACCAAACGCGATCCTGATCGTTGCTGCATCACCAAGCTCACTCGCCTGATAATGGACGATACGGATATGTCCGTGAGGGACACCTTTCTCCTTCAGAATTGTCGTTGCCTGATAGGCAAGCCTTCTGGCCGCATGTTGATTGGCAGAACCGCGTGGTATCAGGACCGCCATCTCCTTAGAACCGGAGCGCCGGTATTGCGTGGCAATCTGACGGACAAGATTTTCATCCCGCAGCGAGAGTTTCTTCGCGTTGACCGAAACGATGATGTCCTGCGTTGTCTCTGCTTCACGGACGACGATCGGGTGGCGGGTTCTATAATCATCAGGAACCGTACCAACCGTGGTCTGATCTTGAAAATATGCACAACCGCCGGCCATGCTGGACATCATCAGGACAGCCAGTGCCAAGGATGTATTCTTAAACCTGTGCCGTGCCGGTGTCTTGCCTGTCATAATCCGCTGCCCGGCAACAGGGTGGGTTGTTTTGGTTATACGTACCATTTGAATCTCTCCAATCAGACCCTGTTGCTCACTTGTAAATGAAGCCAACTTTTCCATGATATTGACCTTCCGGCGACGCCGAGCTGATGCCGTAAATTCGGTTGACGCGTCCCAGGAAGATTGCAGCTGCATCGCCGGTGGGAACCAGGTTGTCATCGGGCCGCGACAATGCGCTTCGTGGCAGTGGACGAACCAGATAAGGCGTTACCAAGACAACCAATTCTGTCTCGTAGCGCTGGAACTCCCGGCTTCTGAACAGTGTTCCAAGCACCGGAATCTTGCTCAGTCCCGGAAATCCAGAGATCGTCTGGCGAACATCATCCTTCAACAATCCGGCGATCACCATCGACCCGCCGGACGGCAGCTCGACTGTGGTTTCGACTTCGCGCCGGCGAATGCCGGGTGCAGGGGCAGATGCCACGCCACCGCGGGGGATGTTGTAGGTTCCCTCGCTGGTCGGCTCGGAAACTTCCGTGCGGATTTTCAAGCTGATCCGTCCCGGCGAAAGTACGACGGGGGTAAATGCCAGACCTACACCATACTCCACCTGACGGTAGTTGTAGGTGACCGTATCCTCGTCTTCTGTCTTGCCGTCCGAGACATTGTATTCGCCGCCAACCTTGAACGAGGCGGTTTCCCCGGAGATGGCTGTCAGGGTCGGTTCTGCGAGCGTGCGCAACAAACCTGCCTGATCTATAGCCCGCAATATCGCGCTGACATTGTTGCCATTGTGATTATAGGAAGCGACCAGCCGTGTATCGGAAGCCGGTTTATTCAAGGCGAATGGAATATCGGTCAGCAGGTTGTAGGCGAGATCGTGTATGTCGCCTGCTGCCGAAAGGTCGATACCCAACTGCTTGACAACCGTGCGCTGAATTTCAGCGATGGTCACTTTGAGGTGGACCTGATCTTCGCCGTCAATCTGCAGCAGATTTACGATCTGGCTTTGCTGACGAATATCGTCGGTTCCAAAAACAATGTTTGTTCCATTGCCGCCACCGCTGGTGAAGTTCTGGGCATAGGCGCCGGTGGTAGCTTCACCACCTGTCACAAATATCCTTGCCAGATCGACCGCCCTTGAGGAGGCTTGGGCCGTGGGTACACTGCCGGTCAGGATCACGTTATCATTGACCATTTCAACAGTAATATCGGAACCCGGAATGTATTTAGCCAGATAACCTTCCAGTCCGACAATATCGCGTTCGATCGACAGATCGACATTGATAAGCTGCTGGCCGGCACCATCGAAGATAAAGATGTTGGTCTGACCCACCTGTTTGGCGAAGATGTAGATCCGCCTTGAGGTTCTGGTAACCGCATCAGCAACTTCGGGATTGGCGACCAGAATGTCGTGGGCGTCATCCGGCAGGTCGATAACCAGCGACTTGTTGAGGCCAACCTTGATCCGCTTGGTTTTACCAATCGCCGTACGGTTGAGCTTGATGTGGTTTCTGGATGTCGTTGTCTGAGCTCCCGCCTCGGTCGCAGTCGCGAGCGGAAGCGCTGAAGCAAATGCGAAGCTCATGCATAGGGCAAGCGCAGATGAAGTCAGGGTCAAACGCATCACTCCGTTCCTTTCAGTCGTTTTTTTCATCACGCGCCTCTATTCAACAGCTTTGTCGTTTGTGCCGACGAGCACGTCTTTGGTTCCACCGTATTTGATTACCCGCACCGTGCCGGCTCCGCGCTCTCCTCCAATGAGATGGTAGGCTGCGCTTGTCTTTTCGTTCTTGCTGTCCTCAATGGATCGCAAGGTCAGCGCCAGACGGTCGGCCATTTGCTGAGCAACCGTCAGGACCTCGGCCTGGCGTGGTGTCAGCTGCAAGGTTGCAGTTTCACCGACTACGACAGACTCGCCATCCTGTTCCTCGACGGTCTGGTCAATCGCCAGGACACGAATGTTTTCAAGAATGGTTTCGGTGACATAGTCGCCGTTCTCACTGCCGGGATGACGGCGGGTCATAATGACATCGACCCGGTCGTTTGGCAGGATGAAGCCGCCAGCACTGGTTTCGGTTGAAATCGTGGTCGCTATGGCCCGCTGACCTGACGGCAATATTGCCGACATGTAGCCGCGGTCGGAGCGCACAAGCTTGGATTCCCTGATCGGCTCGCCTTCATAAAAGACCGCCCTGGCAATCGCGCCATCGAAACTATCCAATGCGTCGGGTTCGCTGGCTTGCGTCACAAATCCACGACCGACCGCATCACTTGGCCATTCCTGCCATCTGATTGAGCCGGGCTTTAGTGAAGAACCCAACGAGATGTCTGCTGAAGCAACCAGGACCTGTTCCATGGAGATGGTTGGACGATCACTTTCAACGGTTTGAACAACCGGCTCCCTTGCCGAAAGGCTAAAGGCCAGATATCCGGCGCCGACTGAGGCTAACAAAGCGCCGCTTACAACGGCCATACGCGCAACTTTCATTTCAATTCCCCAACAAAGTTCATGACTAGGGCAAATTCTCTCGGTCGATGGCCCGGGGACCATGTGTCGACCTCTGGCGCCATTGTTCACAGCGAAAGGTGTAATTATGGTTAATGAAATGCTGAATATTTTGGTTAACTGATATTAAAGGGCGTCACGGTTCCTGCCGGAATCGTAAACGGCTGATCTTCAAGCAAAAAACCGGGCTATGAGCCCGGTTACATGTAGCAGAAAAATTTATGTTCTCGGTCAGGTTTCAACACAAACCTGCCATGCCAGGAACAAATTGGTTACCCGGCGGCGGCGCGAACCGAAGCCAGGACATGCTGCATCCAGGGCGTTTCGGGATAGACCATCAGGGCTGCTGCGGATAATGCGATCCCATAAGGCACGCCCTCATCTGCCCGGTAGAGGCGGGCAACCCAGTCGACCTTCTCAAAACGGTCCGGCAGAGGTACCGAGCGCAGCTTCAGCAAGATCAAAGTCAGAATGCCGCCGAAGAACGCCGCTACAACCAGATACTCCATTGTATGTGCCCAACCCAACCAGAGCGCCGTTGATGCTGCCAGCTTTGCATCGCCGCCCCCGATTGTTCCGAAGGCGAAGAGTGCAAACCCTACCAACAAGACGACAAGGAAGAGCGCCCAGTGCCAGGCGATGGTTTCCAATGGCATGCCGATCGCTATGGCAAACACCATGAAGCCGGCAATGAGCGCCAGGGACACCTTGTTGGATATTGTCATTGAAACAAGATCCGAGGCCGCGGCGAATGCCATGAAAAACGGAAAGAACAGCAAAAGGGCGGTGTTGAGCATCGTTTGTACCTGCCATTAATTGGTTAAGACAGCTTAGGTATCGGCGGTTCAATTTGGGTTAACGGCGGATCATTTTTCCGGGCTGCCCAACGCACAGGTTCAAAGAAAAGGACCGCCTGCGGAAGCAGGCGGCCCTGAATATTCTCGTCTTTTCGACGATCGCTTACAGCATTTTGCCGGAAACGTTGGTGAAGGTGTTGTTGACGCCACCGCCAACTGCAGTTGCTCCACCGATGATTGCAACTGAGATCAAGGCTGCGATCAGGCCATATTCGATG
>JBCCEP010000333.1:0-4644 GCA_039030215.1 Pseudomonadota bacterium | reverse complement strand
GCAATGAAGCCAATTTGCAGCAGGTCTCAGAGCGTATTTTTGGGCATGACTATGCCCGCACATTGGCAGAATGGCGTGAACGATTTAGGTCCACCTGGAACGAAATCCGGCCAATGGGGTTCGACACGCGCTTTAAGCGTATGTGGGAGTTTTACCTGCATTATTGCGAAGCCGGCTTTTCGTCCGGACGTATCGATGTACGCCAGATTTTCTACCAAAGACAGTAAGACTACCCTGTCCTATTAGGCACCATTAGGCGTCATTCCGCGCCTCCGATTCCCGTTTGTCGTGACACCAGCCAGAAATACAATCGGTACGGCAGCAGGTTGATTGCCTTCAGAATGAAGGTAAACCGCTTGGGAAAGGTGACGTCAAACGCATCCGATTTCAGGCCCTTCGCAAACGCATCCGCAGCTTCGTCCGCTTCCATCAGGAACGGCATTGTAAAGTCGTTCTTGTCCGTTGCCGGCGTCTTCACGAAACCCGGTGTGACGATCTGAATTCGGATATTCAATGGATCGAGATCGAACTTCAGGCTTTCTGCCATGTTGATCAGCGCCGCCTTCGTCGCACCATAGGCAGCGCTCTTCGGCAATCCACCATATCCCGCAGATGACGAGACGATTGCGATCTGACCTTTTCCCGCTGATTTCATGGCGTCAATCGACGGCAACAACCCGTTCAATACGCCGGAAACATTCAGCGCAATACTTTTTTCAAATGTGGAAAACTCCAGCTCCGAACCTCGTATCGGAATGAACATTCCGGCGTTGAAGATGGCAAGAATGAGGCACCCCGATTCGCGGGTGATTCTGGTCACCGCAGCCAGATTCGCAGCACGATCGGTTACATCGAGCGGTAGAGGTATGATCTTTCCCCTGCCGGAATATTCGCTCGCAAGGCTCTCAAGCGCATCCGCCGAACGCGCGCTCGCATAGACGGTATAGCCCTCATTTGCGAGTTTTTTGGCCATTTCGCGCCCGATTCCGGTACTTGCGCCCGTTATCCAGGCCGCTCCATCCTCTGGTTTTGCGTGATAAAGACCCAAAATAGGTTCCCTGCTTGCTGGGACCGTTGGGCGGTATTGAGGTCATTTCCGGACGAGAAGGGACGCGGCGAAGCACGCCCCTTCCGTCGCCTCAGTGCGCAGGCCCGACCGGTGAGAACCGGGCCCACATAATGTTTACCGACCGAAAATGTCCGAAAAAAGTTGAGTCATCGAGCCTGTTAATTTCAGCGGCGCGGTTGTGATTGCCAGGCAGATACAGGTCTCTCCGGGATCCGCGATTGGCCGATGATCATCGCTTTCATCAGCCGCAGCAATATCACCACGAACATAGTGCCCGTCGACGTCAGAGAAGCCGCCACTCAGAACCAGTGTCAGTTCCGAGCCGCCATGCGTATGCGCGGGCATTGCACGTCCCGCACGGATCCACAGAAGTTCTGCCTCGCACCCTTCCCATTCACCAATCGAGAATTCCTTGAAGCCCGGAAGCTTCGTGCGCCACGGAATTTCCTCTGCGGTGAAACCGGTAAAGTTTTGCAGGCTTTTCGGGAATATCGAACAGCTCCGCGCACTGGAAATCTCGGCTACCGGCGCAGGCGCATCACTTCCCACGATCTGGTCGAACATCTTGTTCCGGCTGATCAAAGGAGCAGGCTCAAACTTCTCCATCTGCGTACCGGCAACTGCCTCCAGACTGTTTACAATTGTGCGGCTATCATCACGCATCTCCAGATGCGCTTCCACCATGGTGTTGACTGGCACCGGCAGAGAGCCCGAGACATAGTGCGAAAGCAGCGTATCCAGCATGTCCGCGCTCTTATCAGAGATGCCTATGCTTTGCCCTTCGGATTCTTTTTTCATTCCATCAATTCCTGTCGGCTCATAGCCTGTCTTGTCCATTTTCTGTCGTTACCGCCAAGGGCGGAATGAAGACAGACTTCGTCTTGTTAACACCAATACGTTTTCCCTAGGGAAACGGATCACAAAAACCGATATTTTTTTAAATACTTGCGTCATATGACCATTTGACCCGCCCGAAGCTGTTTTACCGCCTCAATTGCCCAATCATGAGCGATATTCTTATCGAGCCCTAGACTTACAAAATCTGGCCCGCAAAACGCCTTCCATGCCTCAAAATAGTTTCGCCTCACCGCGACTAGAACCGGTATATCAAGCTCCATCGCCCGCACAATGACAGATCGCAATCCCCGCCCCTCGGCTTCGCTTTTGCCAAACCGGTTCAAAATCAGCAACTCGGTTGTCTTGTCTAGCCTTTGTTCCATGCGACCGCAGGCTTCCGTCAGTGCTTGAATATCAAGCCGGCACCCACGGGCACCTGGACCCAATGGCTGGGAAATTTTGAGGCTTTCGCGGCGCGAAATATCTTCCAGCCACATTTCGGAACGGGAATTGTCACCAGAACTGGAGAAATGCTGAACATAACCTTCCAGCCGAACGCCCTCATACCGAAGCGTCTTCGATACGGCATTCAGGACAGCATCGGCCTCGCCAAGTCCATCAAAAACGACTGCAGCTAGCAAACTGGATCCGCTCAACTTCCTGACCCTTTAAATATCGCTCTGGTTCCGCGGAACATCACAATCCTCAGGATACACCTGATTTGGGAAGATATAGCCAGACCATCCTGGGCTTCAAGTAGTCCCTCGCGCAGATTCAGCCTCAATTTCGTGTCAGGGAATTTTATTTCCAGATTCGGCATATAGCCGCCTCGATTTTTGCTTCCTGCAAATACACAAAAATTCTATGTACCGGCGGATTCCATTTGAGAAAGAAACGCTCTAGGGTCCACTCGATATGCATCAATACAGTCCGGGGTAGCAAATGATCCGAAATTCAACGCTTGCAACAATCGGCAATACGCCGCTGATCAAACTCAAGGCCGCCTCGGAGGCCACGGGTTGCACAATTCTTGGAAAGGCAGAATTCATGAATCCTGGCCAATCGGTCAAGGATCGGGCAGGCCTGTTCATCATAGAGGATGCGATTGCCAGCGGCGATTTGAAGCCCGGTGGAATTGTCGTCGAAGGAACCGCCGGCAATACCGGTATCGGCTTGTCGGTCGTCGCCAACGCCATGGGTTTCCGAACGGTGATTGTAATCCCGGAAACCCAAAGCCAGGAGAAGAAGGATACGCTCAGATTGATGGGCGCCAACCTGATTGAGGTTCCTGCCGTTCCCTACAGAAACCCGAACAACTATGTGAAAGTTTCGGGCCGCCTGGCCGAGGAGCTGAACAAGACGGATACCAATGGCGCAATCTGGGCCCAGCAATTTGACAATACCGCCAATCGAGATGGCCACGTGCGCACTACTGCACAGGAAATCTGGCGCGATACAGATGGCAAGGTGGATGGATTTGTTTCTGCCGTCGGCACTGGCGGCACACTGGCAGGTGTCGGTATCGGCCTCAAGGAGCACAACAAGGACGTCAAGATCGCAGTCGCCGACCCAATGGGCTCGGCCATCTATTCCTGGTACGCCAATGGAGAACTAAAGGCAGAGGGCAACTCGATTACGGAAGGCATCGGCCAGGGCAGGATTACTGCAAATCTGGAAGACGCAATTGTTGACATGGCCTATCAAATCCCTGATCCCGAAGCCTTCCCGATTGTCTATGACCTGCTGGAACATGAAGGGCTTTGCATGGGCGGTTCAACCGGCATCAATATAGCTGGAGCCATGAGATTGGCCCGCGAATTGGGCCCGGGCCATACCATCGTGACCATCCTGTGTGACTTTGGATCGCGCTACCAGTCGAAACTCTATAATCCAGAATTCCTGCGTTCCAAGGATTTGCCTGTACCAAAATGGCTCGAAGAAAATTGGGATATCGAAGTTCCGTTTGAACCGGTTGACTAGGCAATCACCTTCCTAGGTAGTTTTCTGCACATCTTTATGCCCGGTTGCGCCACCAGTGATGTCGCCGAGTAACGGTCTTACTCTGTCGCCAATGTTCGTGGCAGATATGACAAGATTTATCAGTAAGGCGACAATGAGCGTAGAAATATTGGCTCGAACAGACTCACCGAACGCAGCGGCATCCGTATTTTCGTTTTTATAAAGCAGGATGAAAAGGCCAATTATCGTGCATAGGTTAAACACGTCGAGCGAAAACGCGATGTAACCATCCTGACCATTTTTTCCGCTTGTAACAATAAAATACATTAGAAAAAGTGATACTGAAATTCCCAGGGGAACAGATATATATTTCGTCAATCAGATTGCCTTTTGATTTTTGGAATTTCATTCGTGATCAAATAATTGACAAACCCGCCAACGACCGCAGCCCCGGCCGCAGGAAAAATCAATCCGGAACTCGCCAAGACTGCCAATCCTGTCGCGCTACCGGCCACCAGGCTGTTGGTCAAAAGCCGGGATCCTGAATATTCGTATTTGTCAGTGTCGATTTTTTCCATAACTAAAATACCGTTCTGGTCCGCAACCGGCTTCATTATGATTTATGATATATGCCGCCCACGCCTGCCATCTTCAGTTGCAGACGGTTGTTTCATAACAATTTAGACATCTTTTAGTTGATTTTACAGTGTCCTACAAGCGCCGAGAATTACATCGGAAGGAATTCGATGAAACGGGATTTGTCGAACTGCCTATCTTTG
>JBCCEP010000332.1:0-4657 GCA_039030215.1 Pseudomonadota bacterium | reverse complement strand
GTTCGTCGAATGGGTGGATGGATGGATCATTCCCTACATCCCGTCGGTCTATAATCCCGAAACATACTTGCCATTTGAAATGCCGGGTTTTGGCCTCGTGATGGCAATAATAATCATCACTCTTATCGGGTTTATGACTGCAAGTTTCGTTGGTCGTTCGATCGTCAATATGGGCGAGAGATTTCTGAACAGAATGCCGCTAGTTCGTAATATTTACAGTGGCTTGAAGCAAATTTTTCAGACAGTACTTTCTGGGCAGAAAGGTTCGTTTACCAAGGTAGGTGTCCTTGAATATCCGCGAAGGGGCTTGTTTGCGATTGTTTTCATCGCGACAGATACCAAGGGTGAAGTAGACCAGCGGCTTAAGGAAAAAGGAAAAGACACCGTCAGTGTCTTTCTCCCCACGACACCGAATCCGACTTCCGGGTTTCTGCTTTTTGTTCCAAAGGACGACATCACCATCCTCGATATGAGCGTTGAGGAAGCTGCCAAACTGGTAATTTCCGCGGGTCTGGTAGCCCCCGAATACGGAGAAGAAGGGGAAGAAGGCGAACAGGTACCCGGCGTTCTTGTCGAAGGAAACAAGGAAGAAGCGGTTCAGAAAATCGTCGAAATGGCAAATACAGCGGCACCCGCGAAACCAAAACCGGCCAGGCGGACAACCAAGACAACTGCGAAACGCCGGCCATCGACAAGAAGCAAGACCTCCGAAAAATCCTGATCCACGGAACTTACGGTTCTAATTCTACGATACAACTATCCCGCCCGGATCAAGCGGACTGCCTGATCCTGACCCATCAGATAAAGCAGAATACGCAGTGCCTCGCCGCGTTCGCCTTCCAGCGTTGGATCAGTAGCAACAATCAACCTGGCTTCATCACGCGCAATTTCGAGAATTTCGCCATGATGTTCCGCGCTTGCAAGACTGAATCCCGGCATGCCGGATTGTCTCGTGCCGAGAACTTCGCCTTCGCCGCGTAGTTTGAGATCTTCTTCAGCGATCCGAAAACCGTCTTCCGTCTCCCGCAATATATTCAATCTGGCCCTGGCGGTTTCTCCGAGCGGACTGCGATAAAGCAGGATGCAGCTTGAGGGCTTCTCGCCTCGGCCGACGCGGCCTCTTAATTGATGCAATTGGGCCAGACCAAATCTCTCGGCATGTTCGATTACCATGATGGAAGCGTCCGGAACGTCGACGCCGACTTCGACGACGGTGGTGGATACCAGCAAACGCGTCTCACCGTTGCGGAAGGCCGCCATCGCCGCCTCCTTTTCTGCGGTGTTCATGCGCCCGTGGATCAATCCGACATTTCCTGGAAATCTGCTCTCCAGTTCCCTGAACCGGTCTTCTGCCGCCATCACCGGTAGCTCCTCGCTTTCTTCGACCAGCGGACATATCCAGTAGAGCTTCTCGCCGCGCTCCATCGCCAAGGCCACCCGCGCCAGCAGCTCCTCCAGGCGTTCAAGCGGCATTGCTGTGGTCGTGATCGGTTTTCGCCCTGCCGGCTTGTCGGTCAGTTTTGAGACATCCATGTCACCGAAATAGGTCAGCACAAGCGTGCGCGGGATCGGGGTGGCGGTCATGACAAGAATGTCGGTTGCAGTGCCTTTTTCGCCGAGCGCCAAACGCTGATGTACGCCGAAACGGTGTTGCTCGTCGATGACAGCAAGCGCCAGGTCCTTAAATTCCACATGCGATTGAAACAGGGCGTGGGTTCCAATCAAAATATCGATCTCGCCACTGGCAAGGCGGGCAAGCACATCCTCACGTGCCTTGCCCTTCTCGCGTCCGGTCAGAAGCGCGCAGTTTAAGCCAGCCGCCGTACATAGCGGTTCCATTGTGGCCTGATGCTGACGTGCCAGTATTTCGGTCGGCGCCATGATCGCTGCCTGGCCACCAGCCTCGACGGCTGAAACCATTGCACATAAGGCCACGATTGTTTTTCCTGATCCGACATCTCCCTGCAGCAGGCGCAGCATCCGCTCGGGTTGCTCCATATCCTTGAGCACTTCTTCTATCGCCTGCGCCTGAGAAGGTGTCAGTGGATGACCAAATGCAGCCAGGATTTTTGCCTTCAGACTGCCGGTAAAAGTTCGTGATTTCCCCTGCGTCTTGCGCATTCTCTCGCGCATCAATGCCAGCGCCAATTGGCCGGCCAACAACTCGTCATGCGCGAGTCTTTTCCTCGAAGGGCTAATCGGGTCCAGATCAAGCATGTCGCGGGGTTCGTGCACGCGGTGGAGAGAATCGGAAAAGTCAGGCCAGGCCTGGCGCTTCAAGAGTTCCGGTTCCGTCCATTCCGGCAGTACGGGCAATGCCGAAACTGCGGCCTTGATCGAGCGTTGAAGCAGTTTTTGGGATAGTCCTGCGGTGGATGGATAGACTGGTTCAACCAGCGGAAGGTCAGCAAATTCCGCCTCGGAGACGATATGATCCGGGTGAACCATATTGGGTTGTCCATTGAACCATTCCATCTTGCCGCTGACATAACGGGTTTCGCCGACCGGCAGGCTCTTGTTTATCCACTCTGCATGCGCATGAAAGAAAACGAGTGCCATCTCCCCGGTCTCGTCGTGAACGAATACCCGGTAGGGAATGCGTTTGTTTCCCCTTGGTGCCGGCCGATGCCGATCAACATGCACCTTGAGCGTGACAATGGCGCCTTCCGGCGATCTTGCAATACCGGGCTGGCGCCGCCGGTCGATGATCTGGTACGGCAGGTGGAACAACAGGTCGGCAATCTTCGCCGGTTGACCATGCTCGTTTCCCGCAAGGAGCCGGGTCAACGTTTTTTCCAGCTTGGGACCAATGCCCTCGAGCTGGGAAACGGGCGCGAACAGACTATTTAATACTTCGGGGCGCATGTCAGACGACCAATCTGGTCCAAATCAATAATTTTCTTCGATTGAATCCGGTGCAGTTGTAATTGATACCTTTTCCTTCTCCTGCACCGGCACTATAGACAGTCAGGAAGGCGTACGGCCACTAGTCGGCCGGTCTATCCACCAGGA
Organism: Pseudomonadota bacterium; assembly: GCA_039030215.1. GTDB lineage: Bacteria > Pseudomonadota > Alphaproteobacteria > Rhizobiales > Rhizobiaceae > BOKV01. Next base: position 1,645 of record JBCCEP010000332.1, on the reverse strand, counting down.
AACTGCATGATCATGGAACGACGAAGAAAGCAGATCATTTATCGGGCGAACCACAGAGGGATCAAGGAAATGGATATCCTTCTGGGAAGGTTTGCAGATGCCCATGTGGCAGGCTTGAGTGAGCCGGAACTTGATCAGCTGGAACAGATCATGGATGAATCAGACCAGGATCTGCTGACCTGGTTTACCGGTCAGATACCCGTTCCCCAACGCCACCAAAACGCAGTATTTGAAGCCATTCTTGAACATCAAAGGCAGAATATTTGATGTCGATCGAGCCGATCCAATTCGATGAATTGCTAAGCAATCGGGAGCCTGCCACCATTGCGAACCTGCCTGACGGCTATCGGGCATATGTTCTCGCGGGTCTGGCTACAAGTGCTGCTCAGGATGGCCGTAAGGGCTTGGTCCATATCGCGTCGGATGGCCAGGAATTGTCGATGATCCAGTCCGGCCTATCCTTCTTTGCGCCGTGGCTCGAGACCGTTCATCTGCCGGCTTGGGATTGTCTTGCCTATGACCGCGTTTCGCCCAGCGCGGAAATAACCGCACAACGAATAGCGGCCTTCACCGCAATTGCGAATGTTCCAGGTGACGCAGACAAACCGTTTCTTGTTCTGACCACCGCCAATGCGCTGGTTCAGCGAAATGTTCCACTGCTGGATTTGGCGACGCAGGCTGTCGATCTTGTGCCGGGCAAACAGATCGACATGGACGAACTCGTGCGATGGTTGTCCGGAAATGCATTCGAGAGGACGTCTACTGTCCGAGAGCATGGGGAATATGCCGTTAGGGGCGGTATCCTGGATCTGTTTGCTCCGCAGGCGAAGGTTCCGGTCCGCCTGGATTTTTTTGGCGATACGCTGGAATCGATCCGCAGTTTTGATCCGGCCAGTCAGCGTACAGTTGGTCAGCTAAAATCACTGTCGCTTGCGCCCATGAGCGAGATCAATCTCGACGCGGCGGCAGTCAGCAGATTTCGGTCCCGATATGTCGAGATGTTTGGCGCCGCTACCCGCGAGGACGCCTTGTATCAGGCGATAAGTGAACAACGTCGGTTTGCCGGCATGGAGCACTGGCTACCCTTGTTCCACGACCGGCTCGAAACCTTCTTTGACATTTTCGAAGGGTTTCAATTCAGTGTCGATTATCGTGTGAATGATGCCGTTTCCTCGCGCTATGAACAGATTACCGAGCACTATGAAGCTCGTCGCGAAGCAATGCACGATGCGCTCGGTGCGGGCACGCCCTACAAGCCGGTCGAACCGCAAAGTGCCTATCTTGACCCCGATGAGATTGCTGAAAACCTGGGCCAGAGGCATGCAATTGAACTTTCGCCATTTCTGCCGCCGGAGACCAGCGCTCGGCAGGTAATCGATCTTGAAGGTCAGAAGGGTCACAGTTTTGCGGCGGAAAGAGCGTCCGGCGCAAATGTTTTTGATGCGGTCGTGGCGCATATCGATCAGCAGACGTCCAAAGACAGAAAGATTATTATTGCTTCCTGGACAGAAGGCGCCCGCGATCGCATGGCGCAGACGCTTGGAGAGCATGGCCTCAAAAAACATAGGCTCGTCAATAATTTTGCTGCCCTTGAAAGTATTGCGCCTGGCGAGGTTGGTATCGCCATCCTGCCGGTCGAGGAGGG
>JBCCEP010000331.1:0-4672 GCA_039030215.1 Pseudomonadota bacterium | reverse complement strand
TTGGCGCACAGCCGGCGCACCCGCGCGGGCGTATCGTCTCCGGCAAGGGTCGTCAGATCGATCGTCTGGATTGCCTTGATCAGCCAGGCCGCCTGCCATTGTTTCTTGACGGTTCTGCGGGTGAGGAGCGTCGAAGCACGCCTTAGTGCGGCCGAAAGATTGACTTCGACCTTTTCAAATAGTTCAGGGGTCAGCGCCATGCCCTGATTGCGCTTTAGCGGCTGCTGGATCGCGACTAGCTGACCGGCACCAATAGGGTGGCTGGTAGAAAGGTTCTTGACCTCGGACTTTGCAATCATTTTGCCAATTCCGTTATCGAATTAGTGATCAGTTCCGACAGCAGCTTGCCGCCTATCGGGGCGACACTCTTGGTCTGGGAATGTGTCAATTCTGCTGCCGTCATGCCGGCACCAAAATTGGTGATCACCGAAAATGCCGCGCATTGTAACCCAAGAAAGCGCGCGAGAATAATCTCGGGAACTGTCGACATGCCGACTGCATCGGCACCAAGCAGGCGGGCTGCACGGATCTCCGCAGGCGTCTCGAAGCTCGGGCCGGAGAACCACATGTAGACACCTTCATTGAGTGTCAGGTCCATTCGCGCCGCCTTAGCGCGGAAGATGTTCATCATCTGTTGGTCATAGGCTGTTGTCATATCGACAAACCGGTCATCGGAGGCTTCGCCAATCAGGGGGTTCCTGCCAGACCAATTGATGTGATCGGTCACCATCATGATCGAACCGGGCGGCATGTCTTCGCGTAGCGAGCCGGCAGAATTGGTGGCGATCAGGCGCTTGATGCCAATTGCCTTCATTGCTTCCAGCAATGGCCGCATTGCCGCAGCATCCCCGTCTTCATAGTAATGCGTGCGGCCCGACAATATCGCGACCGGCACGTGGTTCAGATATCCGGCCAGGAATTCCCCGGCGTGACCGCTGACGCCGCTATCGGGAATACCGTCAAGATCGGCATAGGGTATTCTTACCCCACCTTCCAGTTCGTCTGTGAGGTCACCAAGCCCGGAACCCAATATCAAACCTGTTTCCGGCAGAATGCCGTCCAGGGATTTGATCATATAGCCGATGGCCGCTTTCATTTCCCACCCTTTGGTTCTTTAAAATCAAAGGCACGCGGCAGCAATTGCTCCAAAGTCATCGTATCGGCAATACCATTACCGTCACATAAATGAATTTGCGTCTCAGGTGACCCGAATTCGGCGATGCGCTGCCGGCAACCGCCGCAGGGTGTGATCAGATCGATTGCGCTGCAAAACACCGCAATCTCGGCAATTGTACCACCACCATCGACCACCATGTGTGAAATTGCAGAGGTCTCTGCGCACCAGCCTTCTGGGTAGGACGCGTTTTCTATGTTGCAGCCGGCATAAGTCCGTCCATCGGTTGTCGCGAGCGCTGCACCGACTTTCAATCCCGAATAGGGTGCATATGCCTTTGCGCTGACGGAGACGGCAAGCCGATAGAGATTTGCAGCCATGATCAGCGCTCCTTCACATAGGGAACGCCGCCAGCGCGCGGGGGTGTAGCCTTGCCGATAAATCCCGCCAACAGGACAACCGTGAGGATATAGGGAAGTGCCTGGACCAGCTGGACCGGCAGAACGCCAACCAGGGGAAGTTCAACACCTTGATAGCGGATCTCTACCGCGCTCAGGAAGCCGAACAACAGGCAGGCCCACATGGCTTCCACTGGACGCCATTTTGCGAAAATCAAAGCCGCCAGCGCAATAAATCCGCGGCCAGCGGTCATGTTCTTCACATAGCCGGCCTGCAGGCCAATCGACAAATAGGCGCCTGCAATGCCGCACAATATGCCGCAGACGATGACAGCCCGATAGCGCGCCCAGACGACCGAAACACCCGCTGTATCCACTGCCGCCGGGTTTTCGCCAACCGCGCGCAATCTTAATCCAAAACGCGTCTTGAAGAGCACCCACCAGGTAATCGGAACCATGGCAAAGGCAAAATAGGCGATCAGGTTGTGGCCGGAAATGAGTTCAGCATAGATCTGACCAATTACCGGAATTCCCGACAGCGCTTCGGTGAACGGAAGTTCCAAGGGACCGAAACGCTGTTCGCTTCCGAGTTGCGGTGTCCGGCCCCCTTGAGAGAACCAGCTTTGACCCAGCAATGCCGTCAGGCCGGCTGCGGAGAAATTGATCGCCACACCAGACACGATCTGGTTGCCGCGATTGGTAATCGAGGCGAAGCCATGGACAAGTGCAAATGCAACGGAAGCTGCCATTCCGGCCAGAAGACCGAGCCAGGCGTTGCCCGTCACGGCGGCGGCTGCAGCGGCAAAAAAGGCGCCCGCCAGCATCTTGCCTTCAAGGCCAATATCAAAAATGCCGGAACGTTCCGAGTAAAGTCCGGCAAGACAAGCCAAGAGTAGAGGAATCGCAGAGCGGGCCGTCAGGTCGAGTATCTGGATCAGTGTATCCATCACCCTGCCTCCTTCGGTTTCGCCCGATCAAAACCCATCGAAAAATACAGCCGGGTGACGGCAGGCCGGAACATGTGCTCCATGGCTCCGGCAAACAGGATGACGAGGCCCTGGATCAAAACAATCATGTCCCGGGTGATATTGGGCATATCAAACGCCAGTTCGGCGCCGCCCTGATAAAGTGCACCAAACAGGATCGCGGCCGGAATGATTCCGGCTGGGTGGGACCGGCCCATCAGAGCTACGGCGATGCCGACAAAACCGGCACCTTCGGTAAACTCCAATTGAAGCCGGCTTTGGTCTCCCATGACCGGATTTAGCGCCATCATTCCGGCAAGCGCACCGGAAATCATCATGGTCACGACGATGATCCTGACTTCGGGAATGCCGGCATATTTGGCAGCTGTGGGGTTAAGACCCAGCGTGCGGATTTCATAGCCAAAGCGCGTTCGCCAGATCAGTAGCCAGATGAGGAAGGCCATGACCAGGGCGAGCAGGAAGGTGATATTCAGCGGCGAAGAACCAAGATCAATCCCGAATGGGGAGAACATCCAGTCCAGTTTCGGAATTTGGGCGCCAGCCTCAAAATCGCGGGTTCTGGGCCCCAGCGTGGCGGATTTTTGCAATGGGCCTGCCAGCAGATAGACCATCACCGCCGAAGCAATGAAGTTGAACATAATGGTTGTGATGACGATGTGGCTGCCGCGTTTGGCCTGCAATATCGCCGGAATAAATGCCCAGGCTGCGCCGAAGAGCGCTGCACCAAGGATTGCCAAGGGGAAGGTAAGCCACCAGGGCAGGATTGAGTCTAACGACAGGCAGACCAACGCCACACCCAATCCACCGATATAGGCCTGACCCTCGCCGCCAATATTGAACAGACCGGCATGGAAGGCCATGGCAACCGCAAGGCCGGTAAAGATGAAGGTTGTTGCATAGTAAAGGGTAAAGCCCAAACCATAACCGGATCCGAAGGCGCCCCGGACCAGGAGATAGGCCGCGCGGGCAGGGTTCTCGCCGATCAACAAGACCACCAGGCCCGCAATCAGGAATGCGACTACCAGGTTAATTAGTGGCAGCAGGCCGAAATCAATCCATTTTGGCAGGTCCCGGGTCATTCGCCGCCATCCTTTAGCAGGTCGATTTGACCGTGATCATCCATGTTGAAGAACGGATTATGGGCGATTTCCCAAAAATGGCCGTCGATATCCGTGAAGTAACCGGAATATCCACCCCAGAATACTTTCTGCGGCTGCTTTAGTGCAGTGGCGCCATTTTTGATTGCAAGCTCGAAGAAGGCATCAACATCCTCAGGCGATGGCAGGTTGCGAGCCAGCGTGACCGCTGAAAAACCTGCCGGTTGGTATTCGACATTGGCGTCTTCTGCCAAAGCCTCGCGGCCATAAAGGCCCAGAATAATGTTATGGCCCTGCAGGAAGGTAACCGTATCCTGGCTTTGTGGTGCTTTATGCCAACCGAGCGCCTGATAAAACCGGGTGGCAGCTTCCAGATCATCGACGCCGAGCGTTACCATGGAAATTGCTGGTGTCGGGGTGTTCATTGCGCTGCCTCCACTTCTTCGTCAGCGCCCACTCCGGCCATCAACAGGCCGAGTTCGGATTCATCGGTGGCGGGATCACGTTCGCCGACGACCTTTCCGGCAAACATGACCAGGATGCGATCGGACAAGGAACGAATTTCATCGAGTTCGACGGAAACCAGCAAAATCGCCTTGCCTGCATCGCGCATTTCGATGATACGCCGGTGAATGAACTCGATCGCGCCGACATCGACGCCGCGCGTTGGCTGCCCGACGAGGAGTACGGAGGGATCGCGTTCCATCTCCCTTGCCAGAACAATCTTCTGCTGATTGCCACCTGAAAAGTTTGCCGTCTTCAACCGGCAACTGGGTGGACGGATATCGAATTGTTCAATCTTTTCAGCAGCATCTGTGCGGATTGAGTCGATATCCAGGAACGGCCCGTTCAGGTAATTCGGCGAGGAATGATAGCCCAGGATCGAGCACTCGTTTTCCTCGAAGGGCAGAACCAATCCCATGCGATGCCGGTCTTCCGGTACATGGGCCAGTCCCCTTTTGCGGAGAATTGCCGGATCGGCAGAAGCTCTCACATCAACCGGCTTTCCGTCCAGCAGCACCTCGCCGCTTTCGGCATGCCTGATGCCGGCAATCGTTTCCAGCAATTGGGACTGGC
>JBCCEP010000330.1:0-4698 GCA_039030215.1 Pseudomonadota bacterium | reverse complement strand
GTGAGGGCCTTTGACGGAACAAACACCGTCAATAACCCAACAGAATTCAACGATTTGACATCGCATGACTTCCGGTTTGGTTTGATCTACAAACTCTACTAAGCGATCAATATCTGAAAAAGCCGCCCAGTCTTTTGACTGGGCGGTTTTTTGTTGTGCATTGGAATCTGCTGATGCGGACTATCGGGAAGATTATTTCAGGCCATATTCCGCATTGAAGTCATCAACCAGTTCCTTTTGAGCTTCATCGGCTTCCGGAACCCACCTACCGGCTTTCATGGCATCGCTCATCGGATCAGGCACGCCCTCGGTCAGAGGCGCGGGTGGCGGTGTCGGACCGGCAACCGACCACGCTTCGCCCGGTGAGACGGTCATACGTTCGGTGATCTTGTCCTTGGTAATGTTCCACACCATGTTGTCGGTTGCCAGCGAAAGCGGGCCGGAATAAGTCTCCCGCACACCATCATAGATTCCGTAGCGGGTGCCTTCCTCGTTGAAGAAATGGTAGCCGATGGCATGGCGAGGCTTGATTGTCGACATGACCTTTCCGAATGCGGGTGGTGAAGTGTGAATCTGCGTACCAACGCCGATCGCCTGCTCCGGTGACTGCCCATACCACTGGACAAGTGCGTCCGGGGTAAGGAACACTTCGTGGATCGCGATATCGGCATCCTTGGCGTAGTCTATGAACCATTTATTGGGGAATGTGTCGCCGCCAATAACGATCTTCATGTCTTTCCATTCCAGACTGTAGCTGATCGCGCCGTCGCCGGCATGAATTGCAGGCCAGGATCGTATTACCACACCGTTTTCGTCATAGACGATCTGATTTTCCGAAGCGTAGTCAAATTCGACTACCTCGATCTTTCCCGGCGCTGGGTTCAGCCTGAAGTTTCTTGTCTGCAGATCCCAGTTGAAGGCCTTGAGGAAGTGCTCAATGGCGTATTTCGTACCCATTTCCGGTGTGGCGCCACTCGGACCCCAGATTTTCAGGGGGCCTGTCCGGCCCGCCGTCCATCCGCCTGCCCAAAGGGTTGCAAGGTCGCCCCAGTGATCGGTGTGAAGGTGGGTCAAAAAGACCTTGTTGAGATAGTCATAGGGGATCATTAGTGCTGCAACATTGACCATGGAGCCGGTGCCAATATCGAAGATGAACTTGTCGCCATTTCCCAGTTCCACCAGGAAACATGTCGCGGCCTGGTCCCGACGGGCTGCTGGCAATCCTGTTCCGCAGGCAAATAAACGGATTTCCTCCTCGCCGAGTACCTCCGTTCCCGGATAGTAGACATATCTGTCGGGCGCCACATCATTGGGGCCTGGAACTGTTCCGCCGGCTGCCTGGGCAGGGTTGACGGAGATCATGTCTTGGACATTGGGACCATGGTCAGTTGCTGCCAGACCAAGCCAGACTCCAGCTGCTGCAATCATGAGAAGTTTCAGGTTTTTGTTCATGCTCGTCTCCCTTTGTTTTCACATTTTCATGAAATTGAAGATTCTTATGTTGAACATCCATAGTTACATGTTAAAATAACACATTCATACTTTAAACATACATAGGTGTATTTCATGTCAAGTCTCAAGCCCAAAGGCCGAAGGAACCTGAGTCGCGATGACTGGATGGATCATGCCATCCAAATTTTGGCGACCAAGGGCATTGGCGCAGTAACGGTGGACAGCCTGGCAAAGCAGCTGGGTATTACCCGTGGCAGTTTTTATCACCATTTTGAAGACCGTCAGGATCTGCTGAAGTCGATACTTGATTACTGGATCGAGGCCTGGACGATGGATATTCGGGAATCGATTGCAAATCTGGGCCTGGATGCCAGTTCAAGCTTGATCGCGCTGATCAACTCAATTCGCAGTCAGCGTGCGGCGGATTATGATGCGGCGATCCGGTCCTGGGCGATGAATGATGAATTCGCCGCTGATTATGTAAGGCGGGCAGATGAGATCAGGCTCGAATTTATCAGCAGTCTGTTTGAGCAATTGGGGTTTGAAGGTGAAGAGCTGGAAGCACGGGCGAGAATGCTGCTTTACTATGAGGCTTTCGAACCGATGATGTTTGCGAAGCCGGATTCCGAAACCAGCAAAAAGCTGATAGCAATCAGACATGGGTTGCTGACCGCACGATAAGCCGTCTGTTGGGCTCCAGGCCAAATTCACAGGCTAAGGAAAAAGAGTATTTTGTTGCCAAGACTGAAAATGTGGGTTTGCGTCTTCGATTTGCGGGTTCTTTTGGTTTGTACCTTTCTTGTGTTGTTCAATGGGGTGACGCCCAGCCTGGCGGACTGGATCAATCTGACAGGCGCTGAAACCGCTCCCAACATCGCTGAAATTGCGGTGACCGATAAAGGTGTGGAAGTCGCGCTGGAGATATCTGCCGGCGATCTGCGCCAATTTTCCGACATTCTGCCTGACAAGGCATTCGGGGCTAATCCGCCGAGCAGGCCGTCGCTGGAAGACCGTCTTGTGCGTTTCAGCAGTGAAGGCCTGAAGTTTGAGACGGAAGAGGGCACCATCCTTCCAGTGGAAATCAAGCTGGTAGAACCACGCATTCGCAAGGATCGGGCCAGTGCCTATACCGGCATGATCAATCCACAAACCGGCCTATCGGTTCCGGGGCCACCAGCAGATAAACGGGTCATTTATGCCAAACTGTTTTATCCGTTTGATGAATTGCCCAAAAATCTCAAGATCACGCCGCCGCAAGACGAAGACGGCAGGGCGGCGGTTACCATTGGCTTCATCACCGAGCATAACGATGTTCCGGTTATCGATTTTCGATTTTTGTCGGACAGCGCAAGCCTGAACCTGAATTGGGATGATCCCTGGTACTCCAAGTTCGACAGTCCGAACCTGACGCGTCACCACAAAGATGCGTTGATGGGATTTATGTATGTGGAGCCCCGTTCAATACGCATCGAGGCATTGGCGCGACTACGTGACATTGAGCAATGGACCGATCTTGGCCTGGCCGAGGGCGATGTTATCGGTGCAGAGGCCCAGGATGCGTTGCTGAAAAACATTTCCGAATTTTTCGTGAAAAGCCTTCCGATAAAGGCAGATAACGAATTACTGAAGCCCTCCTCGAGTCGGGCAAGCTTTGTGAAAATCGAGAATACCGGACTGAGCGTCATTGAAGAACCAACCCAACTGGATCGGTCGACCGCACTGACCGGCATTGTTACAAGTTATGAAATCGATCATCTGCCGGAGGAAGTCCTGCTGGACTGGCAATTGTTTGATGACCGTCAGGAACAGGTCATGGTGACCCTTTATGATCCGGTCGGGCCATTTTTGGCATTTGCAACCAGTGATGAACGGGAAGTCAAATGGCAAAATTTCCTCAAGAATTATGAGGAACCCAGCGTCAAACCTGTGCCGCTCGGTGGTAATGTCGTTCTCAATATACCGGTGATCAGCGTGATTTTGGTGCTGCTTGCCATTGCGGCCTTTTTGTTTGCCTGGCTGTCGACGGCGATGCCACGCAACGCCCTGATCGGCGGTGTTGCCTGCCTGGTCTGCGCGGTCCTAGCCTATCCATTTGCCGTGGTGAATGTCGTCAATCCATTCAAGGGTCCGCCGGAACATGAAGATCTGGAGCAAATAACCCAGACGCTGATTGGCAATCTCTATGTGGCAATGGATGAACACGATGAACAGAAACGCAAATCGGCAGTTGCGACGAGTTCCACAGATGAGCAGATAGAATCAATTGAAGATGAAGCGCGCCGCGGTCTCATTATCGATCTTGCAGGCGGTAGCAAGGCGCGGGAGTACTTGCTTTCCAACATGGCAGTGCGAAACGTCTCCGGCTCGGACAAGCCCGGTGGTGTTTCACTTGTTGCCAGTTGGGATGCAGACGTGTCCGGTGGTCACTGGGGCCATGCGCATCAGCGTGATGTCAGCTTCGAGGCCGTGGTCGACATTGTGCCTGATTCTGGCAATTGGAAACTGGCCGGACTAACAATAACGAACAGGAACTGAAATGAATTCCCGTCTATTGTTCTTAGTCGTGATCGTGACAAGCCTGCTGACTGCGAGTATTTCGGCTGCGCATTTTCTGCTGAATTTAAACGTTCGAATATTGCATATCGAACATGTCGATGATGGCCTGTCGGTTTATCTGCGATTGCCGATGCCGTATCTCGTAGCAGACAAATTGGGGCCGGAGGGTTCGGACGGAGACCCGGAACCTGCGCCCTATACGATCAATGCGCGAGAAGATGGAAAGCTGGTCCATTATCTGGACCCTGAACAATTGCGGAATGACCCGGCAGGGCTGGGCTTGATCGCAGCAGATGGTCACATCCTCAATATTGGCGGAAAGGATCTGACGCCGAAAATCGTAAACGTCGCTGCCCATAAGCGCGGGGAGGAGCCTTCCTTTGCGACCCTCGAAGAGGCGAAGGATTCCCTTGCCGGGGATGGCAATATTCCCGATGATCCGGCGCCTTATGTCGGCGACACTGTGATTGATATCCATGCGATTTACAGCACTGAAGCCCCGGTCAATGAATACACAATCCGCTCGGATCTTGATCCCGGCCTGCCCGGGCAGGAAGAGACCGCCAATCTGATTATTGACTATGGCTCGGGAGAGCCAAAGATCTTCAGATCACGTGGTCTGATGCTGGAGCCTGTACCGGTTTCAGCGTCGCAGTTGTCGGCGATACGGACATTCATCGAACAGGGTAT
>JBCCEP010000329.1:0-4707 GCA_039030215.1 Pseudomonadota bacterium | reverse complement strand
TCTGCGGCCAATGCGATCGCTGATGCAAGGTACTGCTCAGAAGTCGAAAGAACGGCAAACAGATATTTGTAGCCTTTGTTGAACAATGAGCGTGATGCACCTTCAGCTTCCACCATCGGGATGCCGTATTTTTCAGTAACAGGCGCAATTGCTGTCGTAAGGCCAGAAGAGTATGGCCCAAGCATATATTGCATACCGTCCTGGTTGATCAGACGCTCAGCAAGCGTGGCACCGCGGTCACCCTTGGATTCATCATCGTAATAAGTGACTTCGAAATTGTAGCATTTGTCACCTACCTTGATACCGCCACTGTCCTTGATCTTCTGGATGGCAAATTCATATCCGTCCTTGGTGTTCACACCGTTGGTCGCATACTTGCCCGTCAACGAAATCGCGGCACCAAGATTGATCGTGTCGCATTCCATTGCGGACGCTACGGAAACCGACATGCCGATTACCGCAGCAGCACCCAATAAATTGGTTACAAGCTTCATTATTTTCCTCCCGGTTGGCACTTCTTTTTCTAGAGTGCTTATTGTTATCGGTCAGCCAGATTACACTCTTGTTTGACCGAAACAAGGGCAACAACAAACTGTTGAACAGTCCACGGCCCCTGATACCACAGCGAAAATTGCCCAATTATTCCGGACGTTGCAAGCCAATTAATGATCAATCCCCGGATTGCCGGTTGATTTCCCAATATGGACATCGAAAAATCCACGGGCATACCGATAGGCGCGGGCGAGAAGTTGATCATTCGGGTCATTCATTTACGCTAAAGTTCCTTTTGAAAGCGCAATTGGCTAAGACACTCGCATGAAGATGTTTTCGAAAGCCCGCAATATAAGGCTTCGGCAGTTGCGTTGTTTTGTAACAGTGGCGCGGCGGCGAAGTTTTGTGCTGGCAGCAGAAGAGCTTGGTCTCACCCAACCGGCCGTCAGCCGGAGCGTTCGTGAACTCGAACAGATCATCGGACATGAATTGTTTGATCGATCCCAGCGTGGGGCACAGCTAACCAATCGGGGGCGTACTCTCCTTGATGCTGCCGAGATGGGATTGCTGCAAATTGCGCAAGGCGTAAGTGCCGCAACGGGCGACGTTTCGCCAACAGATCCCATTCGGCTTGGGGCGCTTCCCAATGTTTGTTCTCAGTTCCTGCCCGACATCGTACATGGTTTCAAACTCGATTATCCGCACGTGACCGTCACAATCTTACCAGGCACAAATGCAAACCTGCTGGATGGACTGCGCCTGGGCGAAACCGATCTGGTATTGGGCCGGCTTTCATCCACCGACGACATGCGTGGACTGGTTTTTGAAACGATTTTTGACGAACCGCTGATATTTGTGGTGCGGCGAAACCATCCATTGGCAAGCAGCACGGCGCAGTTGGAAGACACTTTGTCATTTCCTTATGTAGTCCCACCGCGCGGTACCATTATCCGGCAGGAAATGGACCGATTTCTCGCCTCACGCGGCATTACCGATTTGCCTAACGTAATCGAAACGACATCGTCTGATTTTCAGCGGTCTTACGTGCTCAAGACAGATGCCATTTGTGTCATACCCCGCGGCGTGTTCATGACTGATTTGACGGCAGGTGAAATTGTATCGCTTGAGATTGGTGAAGCTGAACTTACCGGCCCCGTCGGCCTGACGACCAATCCGGAACTTCCCGTCAGCGCGCCGATGGTCGATCTGTTGGAAAGGATTCGAAACAACTACAAAATACCAAAAATGGTATGATTTTTGCGTGTTTTTGAATTTTTCTTATCGAATTTGAACTGTTACTTTCTCTCATCAATTTTATTGGGAGGAGATAACCATGTTCCATATCAAAAGTATTGTTGCCGCAACTGCACTTAGTATCGTAGCTGCAGCCGCGAATGCGCAGAGCCTCAGCCTCGAAGGTGGCGGTTCAGCTTCGCTTACCGGTATTGTGCCGCAGACCTATGCGCAGTTTGCTGCCAATGAGGACATTTCACTTCAGGTCGTGCTGGGCCAAACACTAACCCGTTCCGCCTTGAAACTGGCGGCCGGTCGCATTGATATGGCCGTGGTTCCACCACCTGCCTACCGGGCGATGACCAAAGGTGTCGGTCCTTATGCCAAGAATGCGGATCAGGCGAAGAAACTCTCTGGTGATGTCCGCGCCTTGTTCGGATTTCCAGGTGGCACATTTCACCCGATTGTCTGGGCCGACAGCGGGATTGAGAGTTGGGACGACGTAAAAGACAAGCGAATTTACATAGGTCCTCCAGCCGGTGCTGCCAGTGGTCAAATCCAGGGTTTGATCGAACTGGCCTCCGGTGGGTTGAAATCCAGCGAGGGTTATGAGGGCATCCGTGCCCCGTGGGGCGCTGCTCAGCAATCGTTCCAGGATGGCCAATACGATGTGTATGTGGCTTCCGCAGCGATCGGCAGCCAGGCCTTGAATGAACTCAGCCTGCAACGTGAAATCCGCATCTTGGGCGTGCCAGACGACCTGGTTGGTGGTGAAGCCTGGGCAGACCTCCTGACCCGAGGAGCATTGACACCGGCGGAAGTCCCGGCGGGCACGTATTCCGGCATGGCAAACGCCGACGAACCGCTCACTACTGTGGCGACCTCAATGATGATGGCTGTACACAAGGATATGAGCGACGATCAGGCTTATGCGCTGACCAAGGCATATCGCGAAAATCTGGAAGCCATGATGGAATCCAATGCGTTAATGCGCTCCATCGACGCCTCCGATGCCTTTGGTGGCATGAACGCACCGCTACATCCCGGCGCAGTTCGCTACTACCAGGAAGTTGGTGTCGAAATTCCTGAAAACCTGATGCCTCAATAAGGCGAAGAGAAATCGCCATCCGCCCAATTCCGGGCGGGTGGCTTTCTATTGGCAGCTGCCAAAGCTGGGAGATGAATCATGTCCGACAATGAGACAAATACTTCCCGTGTCGCAGGATACTCAGTTTACGTTATTGGTTTGATCATTGCGCTTGCGGGTCTTGCAAACGTCATGCCGACCTACAATGTCCTGCCGCAAATTGGACCGTTCCCGGTCGAGTGGTTCAGACCACTGTTTTACTGGCTGAGTGTCCTAGTCTTCATTGCCGGCGATGCCGAACGCAGGGCGAGAGCAAACCGACTCAGCATTGTTCACTTAGCTGCCTATGCCGTTGTCTTCGTTGCGATCAGCTATGTCTGCCTGGACTATTATCGCATCGGCCAGATTATCGCCAATTCAGTGATGTTCTTCGGACCTAGGGAACTCTATATCTCATTAATCGCTGCTGCGATTTCGCTTTGGGCGTGCTGGCTGCTTTGGGGTGCACCGATTGCCATCATTGGCGGGCTTGCACTCTTATATCTGGGAACCGGGCAATATTGGCCAGGGCCGCTGGCGACAGCGCCTTCCGACATCTACGACACCATTCCTGCCAATGTCTGGTATGACAGCGCCCAGGGCATATTGGGTTCGATCATGGGCGTGGTCCTGACAACCGTTCTGCCATTCATAATCCTGGGTGCGATCCTTGAGGGTTGCGGTGCCGGCGGATCGATGATCCGAATCTCGTTCCACTTGATGAAAAAGTTCAAGGGCGGACCGGCCTATGCAGCCATACTGGCGTCAGCCCTGTTCGGTACGGTGTCCGGCTCCGCAGTTGCCAACGTTGTGGGAACCGGTGTGGTCACAATTCCAATGATCCGCAAACGCGGATTTAATTCAAACTTTGCCGGAGCGGTGGAAGCTTCAGCATCCACCGGCGGGCAAATCCTGCCTCCAATCATGGGTGCTGCTGCACTGGTCATGGCCGATATTGTCGGGGTCAGCTATCTCACCGTCGTGCTTGCTGTCGTCATTCCTGCCATCGCCTATTATGTCAGCCTGTTTTTGGCGGTTTACTTCGAGGCACAGAAACTTGATATCAAGGTCACGGATGAAGACGTTGGCGTTCCTGAACCGACCGGTCAGGATTGGATGAACTTGTTACTCGTCTTCGGACCGATCCTCGTCATCGTCTGGCTGCTCGTCAGCGGATTGTCGGCGGCTGGAGCCTCGATTGCAGCCATTCTGCTGCTCATCCCTATGAGTTTCATAAACCCGGAAATTCGCAAGAAGCCACAAATGCTGATCTCCGCCCTGTCAGACGGTGGCAAAACGGTCGGACAACTGGCAATCGCCATCGCAATCGTTGGCATTGTCGTTTCGACCCTGTCTGCCACAGGCGTTCCGACTAAATTTGCTGTGCTGCTTTCGGTTGCATCGAGCTCTTCTTTATTGTTCGCGCTTTTGATCGCTGCGTTCGGCTGTATCATTCTCGGCATGGGCATGCCGACCTTGCCGGCCTATATCGCCATTATCGCGGTCATGGGGCCGACACTGCAGAGTTTTGGCATGGAACTCTTGACTGCGCACATGTTTGTCTTTTTCTTCGGCGTTGCCGCCGGTATCACACCGCCTGTCGCAATCACAGCTTATGCCGCGGCTTCGGTATCAGGAGGAAGGCCGATCGCAACCGCAGTTGAAGCAACCCGGATTGGAGCGATGATCTTTTTGGTTCCCTTTGCCTATGCTCTGGACGATTCCCTGCTATTGGGCACCGGTGAAACCGATTGGCTGCACGTGTCGACCGCGACGTTCTTCCTTGCCGCAGCGCTATATCTTTCTGCCAGCGCCCTGATCGGTCATGATCAGCGAAGGCTGACCGTCATCGAACG
>JBCCEP010000328.1:0-4761 GCA_039030215.1 Pseudomonadota bacterium | reverse complement strand
ATAGATGCCAAGGGCGGCAAGGTCGCCGTCGAAGGCTGGGCCGAGGCAAGCACGCTGGGCGTCATCGAACTCGCCCAACGCTTTGAAGATGCCGGAGCCGCCGCCATAATCTATACCGATATTGACCGCGATGGCGTTCTTAAGGGGATCAATTGGGAATCTACGCTTCAATTGGCAGGTTCAACATCGATTCCGGTGATAGCTTCGGGCGGACTTGCTTCAATGGAGGATATCCATCGGATGACAGAGCCGGATTGTGCTGTGCTTGGAGGCGCAATTTCGGGCCGTGCGCTTTATGATGGGCGGATTGATCCCGCGGAAGCGCTTCGGATTTTGAAACAGGGAAGTTATTGATGCTGAAAGCCCGCGTCATACCCTGCCTGTGTGTAAAAGATTGCCCGCATCGCCCGCAGCATCGAAGATGCGAGGACGTGCAAACAGAAAAGGCGGCCATCTGATGCTCAAAGCCCGCGTCATACCCTGCCTGGATGTCAAGGATTGCCCGCATCGCCCGCAGCATCGAAGATGCGAGGACGTGCAAACACAAAAGGCGGCCATCTGATGCTGAAATCCCGCGTCATACCCTGCCTGGATGTAAAAGATGGCCGCGTCGTCAAGGGCGTTTCCTTTGTCGATCTGATTGATGCCGGAGATCCGGTCGAAGCGGCAAAGGCCTATGATGCCGCCGGCGCAGACGAATTATGCTTCCTCGACATCACGGCTTCATCCGACAACCGGAATATTATCTTCGACGTCGTCTCTGAGACGGCTGACCACTGCTTCATGCCGCTGACCGTAGGCGGAGGCGTTCGTGAAATTGCTGATATCCGAAAACTGCTTCAGGCCGGCGCCGACAAGGTTTCGATCAATACGGCAGCAGTCAAACGCCCGGAATTCGTTGCAGAGGCTGCGGACAAGTTCGGCAATCAGTGCATAGTCGTTGCAATTGATGCCAAACGGGTTTCCGGGCCGGGCGAAGCCCCGAAATGGGAAATATTCACCCATGGTGGCCGGCAAAGAACCGGGATAGATGCGATCGAGTTCGCGACTTTGGTCACGGAACTGGGCGCTGGTGAACTTCTCTTGACCTCGATGGATCAGGATGGCCGCAAGACCGGCTATGACCTGGAACTGACCCGGGCAATCGCCGACTCGGTTCGTGTGCCGGTGATCGCCTCTGGCGGTGTCGGCACGCTGGACCATCTGTGCGAGGGAATTCGCGACGGCCATGCGACCGCGGTCCTAGCCGCATCGATTTTCCATTTCGGCACCTACACGATCGGCGAGGCCAAGCGCCATATGCACGAGGCCGGTATTCCGGTAAGATTGGACTGACAGTTGATTGAATTGGCCTGGGACGATGCTCTATTGAAGGCCGTGAATACCTGGAGGGGCAGGAAAAACCGTGGCATTTTCGCTTGCTGACTTGAACGAAATCATCCTCTCGCGTGCGAATGACGGCGGAGAGGGTTCCTACACTGCCAGTCTTCTCACTGCCGGCGTCGACAAATGCGCCCAGAAGCTTGGCGAGGAGGCGGTCGAAGCGGTCATAGCGGCCGTCGGTAATGACCGCCAGGAACTCACAAAGGAAGCCGCGGATTTGCTCTATCACTTGCTGGTTGTACTGAAGGCATGCGATGTTCCGCTGCAATCGGTCATGAATGAACTGGAATCCAGGACGTCGAAATCCGGACTGGAGGAAAAAGCGTCCCGCCAGGGTTAGGTTTCGGCGGACTTTAGGGGAGGAAAGATTGGACAAGGCGGTAACAACCTCGCCGGACGAGTTCTGGCAAACGGGCTTGTTGGCCGACGAGCAATTGTCGCCTTATCGCTTTTTTTCTGCCGCCAAATGGGCCGAGTTTCGCGCTGATACACCCCTGACATTGACATTGGAGGAGGTGGAACGTCTTCGCTCGTTGAACGATCCGGTTTCGCTGGAAGAGGTGCGCCGGATCTACCTTTCAATGTCCCGTCTCCTGTCGGCCCATGTCGAAGCTTCACAGAAATTGTTCAATCAACGACGCCGGTTCCTCAATGTAGTCGGATCAAAAACGCCCTTCATCATCGGCATTGCCGGTTCGGTAGCCGTCGGCAAATCGACAACGGCGCGTATCCTGAAGGAATTATTGGCGCGCTGGCCCTCCAGCCCCAAGGTCGATCTGATCACGACAGACGGATTTCTCCTGCCCAACAAGACTCTCGAGGATAATGAGCTTATGGAGCGGAAGGGGTTTCCGGAAAGCTATGATGTTCCTGAAATCCTGAAATTCCTGTCGGCAATCAAGGCCGGAAGGGGTCAGGTGAAGGCGCCGATATATTCCCATCTGACCTATGACGTTCTGCCGGGGGAATCGGTGACGATCGATCAACCCGATATCCTGATTTTTGAGGGGCTCAACGTCCTTCAGTCACGCGAATTGCCCGCCGAGGCAAAAGCAGTTCCCTTTGTTTCGGACTATTTTGATTTTTCCATCTATATCGATGCGCGCGAACCCGACATCGAGAAATGGTATATTGAACGCTTCATGCGCTTGCGCGAAACGGCGTTTCGTAACGAGAAGTCCTTCTTCCATCGCTACTCCAAGATTACAGAAGACGAGGCGCTGGAGCGCGCCAGATATCTCTGGAGCCGGATCAATCTGGTCAATCTGCACCAAAATATCCTCCCGACACGACCACGTGCCGATCTGATCCTGCGAAAAGGGGAAGATCACCTGGTTGAACATGTCGCCTTGAGAAAACTCTAGCGACGGTCAGGTTGCGGTCACCCGCCGCAAGGTGAGGTTTATCCTCCCGCCATTTTTCAGGAGCGGGGAAGTATCCGGATAAATCCGGTCTACTCCGTGAAAACACAGCCTTCCCGGCCCGGACAAGATCACCGCATCGCCACTGGCAAGGCGAAAGGAAGTTGTCCTTTCATCACGCCGGGTTCCACCGACCCGGAACAGGCAGGTGTCACCCAACGAGATCGAAACAACCGGCGCATCGAGATTTTCCTCGTCGCGATCCTGATGCAGGCCCATTTTCGAGTTTTCCTGATAGAAATTGATCAGGCAGGCTTCAGCCGCATGCTCAAACGACGAAAGTTCGCGCCATATTTCCCGCAAACGTTCGGGCATTTCCGGCCACGGTTTTCCGGTTACCGGATGGTGGCCTTGATATCGGTAGCCTTGTTCGCGATCGGTTACCCAGCCCAACTCACCGCAATTTGTCATCCGCACACTCATCGGCTTTCCGGTTCTGGGCATGGTTGGCTGATAAAGCGGTGCTTGGCCGACTATTGAACGAATCAGGTCGACCAGCTGCTCCTGATCTTCGCGATCCAGGTATTTGGGTATCCAGTGAACCCCGTTGGGAAGCACCTGCATGTCTCTTGGTTCCGGCATTTTTTCACCGTTTTGGAGGCTAATTCATATGGTTCAGGCATAAAAGGTGGCAAGAGCGGGATTCTATTGGCGATTCAGGCCCTCGAAATCTTGCAGCAACCGGCCTGTCTCCTTATATACGCGGCAACGCGATTGCTTCGGCGGCAATCGGACAATTTCCATCAGGAGCGGCCAACCGAATGCCTGCCAGGGTTCGGGCCGTTTGCTTAAAGGAGTAGATAGTATGGCAAAAGTAATAGGTATCGACCTCGGAACCACAAATTCCTGTGTCGCCGTAATGGATGGCAAGGAACCGAAGGTCATTGAAAATTCCGAAGGTGCCCGTACCACACCTTCAATGGTATCATTTGGAGACGATGGCGAACGGCTGGTTGGTCAACCGGCAAAACGTCAGGCAGTCACCAATCCCGAAAACACCCTGTTCGCAGTTAAGCGCCTGATTGGTCGCCGTTTCGATGACAAGACGGTCACCAAGGACAAGGGCATGGTCTCCTACAAGATCATCAAGGCGGACAATGGCGATGCATGGGTAGAAGCCGGTGGCGAAAAATTCTCGCCATCCCAGATTTCCGCAATGGTACTTCAGAAAATGAAGGAAACCGCGGAAGCTTATCTCGGAGAAAAAGTCGAGCAGGCTGTCATCACCGTTCCGGCATACTTTAATGACGCGCAGCGTCAGGCAACAAAGGATGCGGGCAAGATCGCCGGCATGGAAGTTCTGCGGATCATCAACGAACCGACAGCGGCTGCCCTGGCCTATGGTCTCGACAAGAATGATGGCAAGACCATCGCCGTCTACGATTTGGGTGGCGGTACATTCGATGTTTCCATTCTCGAAATCGGCGACGGTGTCTTCGAAGTCAAATCCACCAATGGGGATACCTTCCTCGGAGGTGAGGATTTCGACATGCGCCTGGTCGATTACCTTGCCGATGAGTTCAAGAAGGAACAGGGTATTGATCTGAAGAAAGACAAGATGGCGCTGCAGCGGCTAAAGGAAGCTGCTGAAAAGGCGAAGATCGAACTTTCTTCTGCAACACAGACCGAGATCAACCTGCCGTTTATCACCGCAGACCAGTCTGGTCCGAAGCATCTTACCCTCAAGCTTACCCGTGCGAAGTTTGAATCCCTTGTAGAGGATTTCATCAAGCGCACGATTGACCCCTGCCGTGCAGCCTTGAAGGATGCCGGGCTGAAACCGGGTGAGATCGACGAAGTGGTTCTGGTTGGCGGCATGACCCGCATGCCGAAGATCCAGCAGGTTGTGAAGGAATTCTTCGGTAAGGAACCCCATAAGGGTGTTAACCCGGATGAAGTCGTGGCAATGGGTGCTGCCATTCAGGCAGGTGTCCTGCAGGGCGATGTAAAAGACGTT
>JBCCEP010000327.1:0-4761 GCA_039030215.1 Pseudomonadota bacterium | reverse complement strand
TCTTGATTCCGTAATGGGTGGGACCGTCATGGGAGAAATCGGCGAGATCCGGCCGATTGCAACAGTCGAACTCACCACAAGACACAGGCGCCGGCCATTTTCCGGAGAAAAACTGCTTTGCCGTTCGAAGTTTGAAGGCCATTACAATGAGATGGCACATGTCAGCAGCCGGATCGTCGTTGACGAAACCGGTGAGATATTGTCAACGGCTACGGCAATTTTCATGCTTGGTACAAGGGCAGAACCGTTGGGTCCGAGGGTTTAAGATTCATGGCGCCAGGTGTGAAATTTGACGCGTTTGCGAAGACACCCATGGGGCGCTGGCTAGATATCCATCCCGGCACGGGTAATGGCAGCTACACTGCCAGATTTGGCGAACACCATATCGGCAATCCGGTAATCCGGGCATTGCATGGTGGGTTTGTCGGTTCGTTGATCGAGGCCGCGGCGGAACTGGAACTTGCCCAACATGTTGCAGGCAACAATGTCGAGCTTGTTTCGTCATCCATCGAATATTTGCGTGTTACCCGGGATCGTGACCTGCATGCAAAGGTGGATATCGTCCGGATCGCCCGCCGGCTAGCTTTTGTTGATGTGTGGTGCTGGCAGGACAAAGAGGAAATACCGGTCGCACGCGGAAGTTGTATCCTGCGCCTATCGGGCCAGGCGGTGTAAGCCGGGTAATCATACGATCCCGGCTTCCCATCCCAACATGGCGCGTTTGCGCGTAAGGCCCCAGTGATACCCCGTCAGATCTCCGGATTTCCCCACCACCCTATGACAGGGGACGACAAAGGATATCGGATTGCGGCCAACGGCACGGCCGACGGCGCGCGAGGCGGCAGGATTACCAATTTGTCCGGCAATCGTTGAGTATGTAGTTGCCTTGCCCGGCGGAATGCCCAGCAGACCTTCCCATACCCTGATCTCAAAGTCGGTCCCGATCATTACGATCCGCAAGGGATCATCGGACCGCCAGGCCTGTGGATCGAATGAACGTCGCGCATAGTGCTTGGTTGCCTCTGCGTTCTCGACATACTGCGCCTCGGGCCACCGCGATTTCATATCCTCGAGTGTGGCATGTTCTTCACCCGGGTCACAGAACGCCATGCCAGCCATGCCCCGATCCGTCGCGAGGACCAGCGCCTTGCCAAACTGGCAATCATGAAAACCGTAATTGATGGTCAATCCCTTGCCCTTGGCCTTGTAAACCCCCGGCGACATGGCTTCATGCGTTACAAACAGATCGTGCAGCCTGCCGGGGCCCGACATGCCCAATTCCAGACTGGCCTCCAACAGCGGCATGTCGGAATCGAGCAATCGCTTTGCATGGTCAAGCGTGACCGCCTGCAGGAATTCCTTCGGGGACAAGCCTGCCCACCGGGTAAAGGTTTTTTGCAACTGGGTCGGTGACATACCGATTTCACGGCTCAACTCTTCAAGACCCGGCTGGTCACGCCAGTTGCAGGATATCAGCTCTATGACCCGGCGGACCGTTTCATAGTCGCTTCCCAATTTTGTATCGATAAATGACATCGTCTTATTCCGGATTTAGTGAATTTAAACCGAGAATAGGTGCACCACCAGATATCCGCCACCCGATTCTTGCCGAGTTCAGCGGGCCTTGACGGTAGCCAGGGCCTGCCCGAATTCTGCGGCAAAACTTTCCCGGTCGGGTGGATTGAGAAACGATCCGATATCGATGTCGCGTCCCTGACCGTGCAGATGCATTCTGGTGATGCCGATCTCGTCGTGCCGATTGACACTAAACCGTGTCCAGAACGGATTAAACCGGTGCTCGACAATTCTGCCACTTGGTGAGATCTGCCGAACGAGGACATCGTGCGGCCAGACAGCGATCTCTTCGCTGGCGCGACCGGAGCGATAGTTCAGGGCGAAAGCCAGCCAGATGATCAGTACATCAAGCCCCATAAAAGCAAGTACGGGCCAGGCGCCGGCAATCATGAATATCACGCCGGATGTCAGGCAGGTAGCGGCAACAAAAATCATCACCAGGATAAAACCCTGTCGAGACAATGACCTGTGCGGCAGCAATCTCGCGGCAAAGACCGGTGGGCCGTCTTCCAGATGTTCATCACTAATGTTGTTGCGATGGTCCATGTCAAACAATTATAGGTGCGTTGCAAGCATTTGGAAGATCATAGCGGTAATGACGAAAAAAAGCACGAACACGAAAAAGCGCAATGTGAAAAAGAAGAGACTGAAACGTTCGCGTTACAGCAAGGAAGAAATTACGGAAATTTTCTCCCGTTTCCGGGCGCAACGCGCCGAACCCAAGGGTGAACTGGAACATGTCAACGCCTACACGCTTCTGGTTGCGGTGGTTTTATCTGCACAGGCGACGGATGTCGGGGTGAACAAGGCGACGAGAAAACTGTTTGCGCTCGCCGACACGCCGGAAAAAATGGTGGCACTTGGCGAAGACCGCGTTCGCGAACTGATCAAGACCATTGGCCTGTACCGTAACAAGGCAAAGAACGTCATCGCGCTTTCGCAGAAACTGATTGATGAATTTGATAGCGAGGTTCCGCAGGATCGCGATCTATTGACCACGCTGCCCGGCGTCGGGCGAAAAACTGCAAATGTGGTCGTCAACATGGCGTTTGGCCAGGAGACGATTGCTGTCGATACGCATATTTTCAGGATCGGCAACCGGCTCGGACTTGCCCCGGGAAAGACGCCGGATGAAGTGGAAGCCGGGTTGGAAAGGGTCATTCCGCCGGAATTTCTGCGCCACGCCCACCACTGGCTGATCTTGCATGGCCGTTACGTCTGCACTGCACGCAAACCGCATTGCGAAGCCTGCATCATCGCCGATCTGTGCAAGGCACCGGATAAGACATGCGATATTCCTGCGCCAATTGTGGCGGTTCACAGTTGACCATACCGGTTCGAGGCAGAAACCGGCAGTGTTTCATACAGCCGCGGTATTCTGGGTGTTCTGGTGTTGATCAGGACGGCGTGCCGAAACTGCCTTGTGGACATGAACCATCATGGCGGTCGCAAAAAGCGGCGTGAGCAAGTTGAGCAGCGGCACTGCCATAAATCCTGCGATTACCAGTCCGGACAAGAAGATTTCAAGGCCATGTTCGCGCCGCAGCGCAATTGCATCAGCTTCGGAGCGAAACCGCATTGCAGAGAACTGGAAATATTCGCGGCCCAGCAGCAAGGCGTTGACGAAGAAGAAGATTGCAAAATTGATTCCCGGCAGCAGGACCAGCATCAACGCAATCAGGTTAGCGGCAAGAACAAACAGCGTGAACTTCACTGCGAGGATCATTGAGGGAACCAAAGCCATGGCCGTGCCCTCACGATCGTCGGGATAGTAGCGCTCTTCAACCTGTTCAGCGATTTCGTCGAGGAACAGACCGGCAAACAGCGCCGAAACGGGGCCTATAAGGAATGCGGCCCCGATAAACATGCCGGCTCCCATCAGCCAGACAATGGCTGTTGCCACCCACGGCCAGGGTCCCAGGACCGGAGTCAGAAAGGTCGAGACGAGCGCCTCGAGAATGAACCAGACCAGGATAAGCAGAACGATAGTCATGCCCAGCGACTTCCACAGGACAGACCGGAAACTTTTGTCAAACAACTGGCTTATCGCCATTCTGGCGGACTGGATGATCAATGCATGGCCCCTAATGTTGTCTACGCTCTACTCGACTGGGAAATGGTGATGACTGGCTACAGTATCAACCGGTTTGTGGACAGAGGCGCCAATCATGCCAGGTAAAGGGTTTTAATCTTGAGCATTCACAGATAAGGAGTGCGGGCATTTTCAAGATCATCCCCCAAATCAGGAATTCGATTGCATGAAAGACAGCCGCTATGACGTACTCACGATCGGCAACGCCATTGTGGATATCATTGCCAGTACCGATGATGATTTCCTGATTGCAGAAAACATCAAGAAGGGCGCGATGAACCTGATCGATACGGAACGCGCCGAACATCTTTACTCGGTGATGGGCCCGGCCATCGAAGCGTCGGGCGGCAGCGCGGCAAATACCGCCGCCGGTGTTGCAGGTTTTGGTGGCAAGGCTGCCTATTTCGGCAAGGTTACCGATGATGCATTAGGGAAGATCTTCACCCACGATATCCGTGCCATCGGCGTTGACTACGATACGCCGCCGTTGGAACTCACGCCGCCTACTGCCCGATCGATGATCTTTGTGACACCGGATGGCGAGCGATCCATGAACACCTATCTGGGTGCCTGTGTTGAACTGGGCCCGGAAGATATTGACGAGGAAGTCGTTTCACAGGCGGCGATCACCTATTTCGAGGGTTATCTTTGGGATCCGCCACGGGCGAAAGACGCCATCCGCCTAGCTGCGGAAATTGCCCACCGCGCAAATCGCAGTTTTGCGATGACCTTGTCCGACCCTTTTTGCGTCGATCGTTATCGTGACGAGTTTCTGGAACTGATGCGCTCGGGCACGGTGGACATTGTGTTTGCCAATGAAGTCGAATTGAAATCGCTATACGAAACCTCCTCATTTGAGAGCGGGCTGGAGGCAATTCGGGAAGATTGCCGGATTGGCATCATCACGCGCAGTGAAAAAGGCTCTGTTACCGTAACCCGGGATGAGACTCATACGATCAATGCGCATCCGATCGACAAGCTGGTCGATACGACTGGCGCCGGTGATTTGTATGCTGCAGGCTTTCTCTATGGTCTGACGAATGGGCGGGAACTGCCCGATTGTGCGCGTCTGGGCGGCCTGGCGGCTGCTTTGG
>JBCCEP010000326.1:0-4766 GCA_039030215.1 Pseudomonadota bacterium | reverse complement strand
GCTTGCGCGAAACTTTCCGGTGCGTCCGTAAATTGGTCGTAACGCGTTGACCAAACCATCAACGCCAACAATGCCGGCAAGATATCCCGGGCCTTCCGTGTCGGAAAATAGCAGACCCTGCTGGCTTTGCGCGGGTCGATCTGACGATCCAACATGCCAGTCGCTTCCAACTTGGCCAAACGGTCAGCAAGTATGTTAGTCGACACGCCTTCCGGCGAGTTCAAGAATTCAGAGTAAGTTCTTTTCCCGTGGAGCAGGGCGTCCCTGAGAATCAGAAAACACCACTTGTCAGCCAAAATGCCTGCTGCATAGCGGGTAGGGCAGCCGTGCCAGTCCTGAGTTTTGCCTTTGCTCATAAGCCTTACATAGCACTTAAATTTTTACTTGCAATATGCAAGTGGTTACGATATCTCTAATTCACTTGCAAATTAAAAGAGGAATTAGAGATGCCAGCTCCATTTGTTTGGTTCGATAATATAGGCCATCAGCGTGTTGCGACGACTGAATTTCTGGAAAACGCGTTTGGGTGGGAATCGAGGGATATCGGATCGATGACCTTCCTGACCGACAATGGCCAGGAATTACCTTTCATGGCGACCTGTGATCCGATTGACGGCTTATCGGGATGGGTTCCCTATATCGAGGTGGACGACCTTCCGGGTGCTGTTGAAAATGCGCGGAAACATGGCGCCAAAATACTAGCGGAAAACCTGAAAGGCCCGGCGGGAGATGCCAGTTTCATACGTGATCCTGGCGGAAGTCCACTGGCACTATGGAAGCGGGCGCAAAATTCATAGGGGGCGTCCGATGACAAGGGTCTTGCTCAGTGCCCTAGGCTACGCGTCAATCGTATTCCCGCTGGCGGTCATTTGGCATCTCGTATTGTTCAAAGACAGTTATATGGCGTTCCGCTATTTCGATAGCGAACCCAATGTGTTGCTGGGATTTATTACCATATTGATTCAGGGTCTTGTGCTGGCCTGGCTTTATCCGAGATACGATCCCGACCATCCTGGAACTGGCAGAGCATTCCGATTTGCCGCCATAATGGGATTGTTTCTATGGACCTGCCATGTTCTGGCATTTGTTGCTAAACAAAATGTTCCGTTTGCAATGGGCTATATCGCTATAGAGACTGGCTACCTGATCATTCAGTTCAGCCTGTTTGCTGTACTGCTGAGGCTTATCTATCGAGGTGACGATTCAAATATCTCCAAACCGTGAGCAGGAAACAGGAAAATAGGTCAGTATTGTTGACATAATTTTCAAAACATGATGATGTCCGCTTCTGGAGGTCATCATGAATTCCTGGGAAGACTTGTTTGCGACGCGTTCGGAGCGGATGAAGGCGTCGGAAATCCGTGAATTGCTGAAACTGCTCGACCAGCCGGACATCATCTCGTTTGCGGGTGGCATTCCCGATCCGGAACTGTTTCCGAAGGAAGAGTTTTCGCGAACCTATGCTGAGGTGCTGGGGTCGGAACTTGGGACCAATGCGCTGCAATATTCGGTGACAGAAGGCTATCCGCCATTGCGGGAGTGGATCTGCGGTTATATGGCAGAGGCCGGTGTGGCTTGTTCGCCTGACAATGTTCTGATCACGTCTGGATCGCAGCAGGGGCTCGATTATCTGGGCAAATTGTTTCTCTCGCCCGCGGATACGGCGTTGGTTGAATGGCCGACCTATCTGGGTGCGCTGCAGGCGTTCAATGCCTATGAACCAAATTTTGATCGGCTTGATCTGCAGACAAACCGCGAACCGGCAGACTTCCGCGACAGGGCGGCCGGGAAGGGTGGCGCAGTAAAATTCGCCTATGCCTGCACCGATTTTGCCAATCCGACCGGCAACACGATGGATGCCGTCAGCAGAGAGAAGCTTCTTGATCTGGCAGAAAGGCTCGATATCGCAATCATCGAGGATGCCGCCTATCATGCACTACGCTATGACGGTGATCCGCTCGATCCTGTTCTGGCTCGCGACATTGCCAGAAACGGTGATATCGAGAAAACGCGGACCGTCTTTTGCGGTACTTTTTCCAAGACCCTGACGCCGGGCCTCAGGGTTGGCTGGATGGTGGCTGCGAGTGAAATCATCTCCAAGCTTGTGCTGATCAAGCAGGCATCGGATCTGCACAGTCCCTCGATCAACCAGATGGTGGTCGACCATGTTGCGCGGGTCTGTTTTGACGAGCAGGTCGAGAAAATCCGAAAGGTCTATCGCGAGCGGCGCGACAGAATGCTCGCGCAATTGGATTTGCATATGCCGGATGGCGTCAGCTGGAGCCATCCCAATGGCGGCATGTTTATCTGGGTGACCCTGCCGGAACAGATCGATGGGGCGGCATTGCTGGCAAAGTCAATTGAGACCACCAAGGTCGCCTTCGTACCGGGATCGGCATTTTATGCCGACGGGTCGGTTCACAACACGATCCGGCTGTCCTTTTCCTGTGCAACGCCGCAGATGATCGATACCGGGATCGAACGCCTGGGTTCCCTGGTCAAACAGGCGGCTTCCTGAACAGGGCAGCATTTGGCTTTCAGAATTTCATATGCTGGCTAGTTGGCGACGTACGGTTTCCAAGGCAAAGAGTAATAAGGTGAAGAACAATAGGTCACCCTGCCATTGGCTGTGCGCCAATTGTTCCATTGCGGCCTGTAGCCGGGCTTGCTGCTTGCGCACCATTCCACATGGCCCGGTGTATTTATGGCTTTCTTGGTTTCGGATTTTATATATCTGTCCGCCAGGACAAATAAGCTCGTGAATGCTTGGGCAGGCGCGGTAGATGCGCCAATCAAAATAGCGGCGGCAGGCAATGCAACCAGAAAATATTTTTTGTTCACGTCCGGCACTCCCAATATCTTGGAACAAGTCGACCCATTTACAATGGCACAATTGTGCCGATCCGTCAGTCATGTGGCAACAGGTTCAACAAGATTTGTTGCCTGGCTTGATGTTTCTTCCAATGGTGCGGCATCCGTTCTAGGGTTGCGTTTCCGCCCACAAGGTCAAGTTGTTCAGACAGGATTATCCCAGGAAATCGAAATGGCGCTTCGTATTGCCACCTTTAACGCAGAAAACATCATGCAGCGTTTCGATTTTTCTGGTTTCCGTGATGCGCTGCTTCGTGACCGAACGCTGGGTGGCCTGGAGATTACCGATCGCGAGCAATTCAAGCTCCTGGAACAGGCCCGGGTGGTAGCGCATACCGATGACAAGATGCAATTGACCGCGCTCGCCATCAGCGACACGAAGGCAGACATTATCTGCCTGCAGGAAGTAGAGAATATGGAGGCGCTTGACGCCTTCGAACACGGTTATCTCCACAGGATGACGGGCAGGGGGTACCCACACAAATATCTGATTGAAGGAAATGACGGCAGGGGGATCGATGTTGCAGTCATGATGCGGGAAGAAACCGCTGATGGCGATGTGATCGAGTTTGTCGAGATGCGGTCTCATGCAGAACGTAGCTATGACGATCTGGATTTGTTCAACGAAGACCTGGCCAAGATCAACGAGAAGCCGGACGAGAAAGTCTTTCGCCGGGATTGCCTCGAAATTGATCTCAGAATTGGCGGCAGACCGATCACGCTTTATGTCGTTCATTTCAAGTCGATGGGCACCGACAGGGATGGCGTGGATGGGCGACAATGGACGATGCCGGTCAGATCCGCAGAGGCCAGGGCGGTCCGGCGGATAATCGAAGACAGATTTGGTGAAAGGGCAGCACGCATGCGCTGGATGATCTGCGGCGACTTTAATGATTATCGTGAGCGAATTGTCATTCAAGGCACCAAGGAAAGTGGATATTCCTTTACGCCAATCCAGGAAGAAAAATCCGGATTTGATCCGCTATTGGCCGATGGCTTCAGCGTTGATCTTGCCAGGCGGCTGGATCCAATCGATCGGTGGACGCTTTATTACGCCAAGGGTCCGGACTATCAGCATCTTTGTCAGCTGGATTATTTGCTTGCCTCACCAAGATTTGCAGAAAAAAATCCGCTGGCGGTACCCGATATCATCCGCAATGGCCAGCCCTGGCGCACGCCGTTTCCACCGGGTCAGGAACCGCAACGCTATCCAAGGATTGGTTGGGATCGCCCCAAAAGCTCTGACCACTGCCCGCTGGCTGTAACGATGAACATTGTCTGAGATGGTCGACGGCGAAATATTTCATGTCGATGACGCTCAGTGCCGACTCGGCGAGGGGCGTCATCCCCATGAGACGAACAACAAGGCCGAAATCGAGGAATATTGGCAGATACAAAAAGCTGGAAAACCCGACTTGTATAATGGGGAAACCGTGCTTGGCGCTGCGTGGTATTTGGATGGAAAGCTGCTCCATATTGAGTGCCTACCCATAAGCTATGCGGCACTTCTGCATTGGCTGGCGACGCCGGCACCCCCTGATACTCAAACTTCCGGAAAAGCCGTGCATTTCTTTGCAAGCGCGGTCTTGATTTCAAGCGACGGCAAGATTCTGACAGGCCGCATGTCAGAACACACCGCCAATGCGGGCAGGGTTTACATGCCTTCGGGATCGATGGAATTGTGCGATTTCCGAGACGGCAATGGCGATTTTCACGCGAACATGCGTCGCGAAGTGCTCGAAGAAGCCGGCATCGATATCGAGGCAGCAGAAGCGGAACCGCGATTTTCGGTCTATTCAGGACGCGGAATTTTGGCGTTGTTCCGCCAATACCGTTTTTCTTTATCGTCGGCACAGATGCTGGAACGTGCACAGGCGCATCTGAAAACGGGTACT
>JBCCEP010000325.1:0-4772 GCA_039030215.1 Pseudomonadota bacterium | reverse complement strand
AAATTTCACATCTTCCGCATCAAACGCCGTTCCGTCATGAAAATTGACGCCGGAGTGCAGTTTGAAGGTATAGGTTTTTCCGTCCTCGGAAATTTCCCAACTTTCGGCCAAAGCCGGCAGAACTTCGCCATTACGATTAATTCGGGTCAGTCCCTCGAAGACATTTGCATAAACGACTTCGTCAATTGCCGCGGCAGCGCCTGCCGTTGGATCCAGATGAGGTGGTTCAAGCGGCATTCCCAATACAATTGTATCCTTGGCTGCAAAGGCAGGATTTGATGCGGCAAGCATGCTTGCAGCAATTAGGGCTGCGGCCAATTTCAAATGGGTAATCATCTGGAACTCCCTGGAAAACCAATGCGCACTCGCCGTATCGATAACGTCACAATGGTCTTGTAATCAAACACCACCGCTACAGCGTTCTAAAGGTGTCACGATACAAGACTAGATTGCTGATGACAAATGTCGTCTTCACCTTGGCGCACACGCCAAATTGCATCGAAATCGTAGATGATTTATGATCAGAGATGCACAAATTTTAGCGATCTGGTTTCATCTTGTTTTATAGCTATGGTCTAGAGTGCGCCTGTAGCCATTATAAGGTTTCCGGATTTCCGGGAGAGTGCAAAGGGGGAAGATGAAAAGAAAATCCATGTCTGGATCACTCCAGCTGATCGGCTGGTTCGTTGTCGTAATGGGGTTAATTGCTTGGCTCCCCAATCCAATAAATGAGGAGAAAAACATCTCCTTGTTTTCGGATGGTGATGAGCAAGCAGTAGCAACCGGAGCGGTTGTATTTTCCAGGCCAAATCCCATCGTCTCAGAAAATGGACAGCGAGATGTCGTGAGTGGGCAATCCGGACATCATATACGTTGAAAATCACAGTAAGCGGATCGGTAGACTTGCGCGCAATTTTTTCCGGCGGAAAGATTATTGCGGCCGATCCGCACCAGCCCCTTCCAGCAAGTAGCTCAATGCAAGCGCCATAACACGGGCGCTTTCCACCATGTCCTCGATTACCACGAATTCGTCCGGCCGATGCGCCAGATCCAGGATACCCGGTCCGTATGCGATGCAATCCTGCAGGTGACCAATACGCGTAATGTGCTTTTGATCGTATGTGCCGGGAGAAATCACATATTCCGGTTCCCGGCCAAAAACTTCGCGAATGCCATCTGCAACTGCCAATGCCACAGGGGTATCCTTGTCCACCATTGTCGGAAGCACCTGCATGATGTCCTTGACTGCATATTCGAAATTGTCCCGGCTAGCCCTTATCTCCTCGAGTATGTCGATGATCTCTTGCTTGACCTCTGACATATCCTCTTCGATCAGGAACCGGCGATCGATCGTCATCTTGCAGCTATCGGGCACATTGGCGCTTGGCAGTCCGCTGTAATCATCGGTCTGACCACCGTGTATGGCATTGATATTCATTGTCGAGCGCTTGGCACCGGGCGGCACGATCGGCATGGCGGTTTGTTTCTTGTCGAGGGCAGGGAAGAGCTTGTTCTCAAAACTCTCTATTACCGCGCCCATATGCCGAATTGCACAATCACCAAGGAAGGGCATGGAGCCGTGGGCAACTTCGCCTTTGGTTTCGATTTCCGCCCACCAAACACCGCGATGACCGAGGCAGACCCGGTCCTTGTTCAGTGGCTCGGGAATAATGACGTGATCGACACGCGGCTTGGAGAAAAATCCGCGCTCTGCAAGATAGGCCACGCCGCCATAGCCGCCAGACTCTTCGTCGACCGTGCCCGAGATCTCGATTGCGCCAGGAAAATCGGGGTTTAAGGCAAGATAGGCCTGGGTCGCAATAATCGATGCCGCCATTCCACCCTTCATGTCGCAAGTGCCGCGTCCATATACCTTGCCGTCGCGGACGATGGCGGCAAACGGATCGACCGACCAGCCCTCGCCGGCAGGAACCACATCTATATGGGAGTTAAAGTGGACGACCGGGCCAGGGCGTGAGCCCTCTATTCGGGCGATAACATTTGTCCGCGGATATCTGTTTGTGTCGCCCGGCGTGCCTTCGCCCCGAACATATTGAACTTCAAAACCACTTCTAGCCAGCAGATTGCCGACAAATTCCGCGCAGGGGGTATAGGCTTCACCGGGCGGATTTACAGTTGGGAATTTCACAAGATCGCGTGTGAGTTCGATCAGCTCACCCCGCATTGAGGTGACCATGTTTGTGATATTTTGCACAGAATTGCTCAATCGAATTCCTTATACTCGAAGAAATTGTCCCACGGGGCAGTGAGATATTCAACTGTCAAAAACAGTTGGGCTTGTGCTCAAGCAATGAAGATCAAGCAAACAGATCTTAGTGCTGTAAAAGTACCAAGCTCAACGACACATTGTTTTTGTGACCAATAGTTTGACAGTGGATAATTACTGTTTCGTTTAATGGGGTAATTAATGATGCGGCGTGTTTGAGGCAACGAGTTGGAGTTAAGATCATGAGAACAATCCTGGCATTTGCCATAATAGTTTCAGGATTCATGGCCACACCCGCATTATCTGCTGTGGTTGAAGCACGTGTCGACCTGTCGGAACAACGCATGCGGGTCTACAAAAATGGCCGGTTACAATATACATGGCCGGTATCCACCGCCAGGCGGGGCAAGGTAACTCCGACCGGAACCTGGACGGCAAAGTGGACCTCGAAGAACCATCGCTCCAGCCGTTACAACAATGCACCGATGCCATATTCGGTATTCTACAGTGGCAATTACGCGGTCCATGGTACCAACCACATTAAGCGGCTCGGCCGACCTGCATCCGCAGGCTGCATCCGGCTGCATCCGGATAATGCAAGGGTGTTTTACAACATGGCGTTGCGGGCTGGGCTGAAGAACACAAAAGTTCGCGTTACGCGGTAATTGTCAATCGCTTGCGGCCTTGGCGATGCGCTTGTGCTTTGCACGGCCCAGTCGACGTGACATGCGCCAACGGTTGTGCAACCAAAGCCATTGGCCCGGATATTCGCGGACCCAACTTTCCACCACGTCATTGACGGCCTGGGTCAGGCCGTCGATGTCGACCCTGCCATCGGGGGTTTTGGGAATGTCCAGCTTCTTCTGGACCTCCATCCTGAACCTGCCACCAGGCAGGCGGATGCAACGAGCTGGATAGACCGGGCAATCATATTGGCGAACCAGTTTCGCCAATAACTGGTTGCCAAGTGTCGGCCTGCCGAAGAACTCTATCGGGACGCCGCGCCGGTAATATTGATCGACAAGCACGCCGACCTTGCCACCGTCTGCCAGTACATCGCCCAAAGCCCATGCCGCGCCCGCCTTTGACGGGACCAGATGCCCCATGGCGGTTCGACGTGCGGACAGAACCCGTTTTGCGATATAGGGGTTGTCCGGAGGCCGAAACAGGGCGGTGATGTTTACGCCGTAGGCTGCAGAGCCGATTGGCAACAACTCCCAATTGGCCATATGCGCAGTAAAGCAAACCGCTGGCCCGTCCATGTATTTCATCTCAGCGAAATTATCGATCCCGGCGATTTCGAACCTGCCCTCGGTAGGATTGTTGTCGTCAAAATCAAATATCTGATCGAGATAGGCATATTCCGCCGCCGTGCGTGCAAGCGAACCCCACATCTCCTCCAGGATTTCCTCTACTTCTTCGTCGGTTTTTTCCGGAAGTGCGAGTCTGATATTTTCGCGGGCTTTTTTCGTACGCGGATAGCGCATCCCAAAGAAGCGGCCCATTTTCTCAATCATGTTGATTGAGGCATCCGCCGGGAACAGACGCATGAATGCCAACATGCCAAACAGGGCCTGTGCGGTGATCCATTGTCCGATATTTCGCAGGAAGACGTACCAGCGCGGGAACTTGGTTTTTCGTTTCTTTTGACGCTTTGACATATTGCTTTTTGGCGATTTAGCCAGAAACTCTCATGATGATCTTGCCAAATACCTGACGGCTTTCCATCCGTCCGAGCGCTGTTGCAACATCACCGAATTCAATCTCGGTATCGACGACCGGGTCAACAATGCCCTTGTTCATCTTTTCCATGGCGTCGACCATGTTGCGCATATTACAGCCGAAAGATCCGATCAGGCGCAATTGTTGCTGGAACAGCATCATCAGGTTTGTTTCGGCTGATACGCCGCTAGTGGAACCACAGGTCACCAGACGGCCACCACGACGCAGGCTGAGCATCGATCCTGCCCAGGTATCCTTGCCGACATGTTCGAATACAACATCAACACCTTTCTTTCGGGTGATCTTGCGAACCATGCCCTCGAACCGATCCGTGCGGTAATTGATGACATGGTCGGCACCCAATTCCTTGCAGCGTTCGATCTTGTCATCGGAACCGACGGTGGTGATGACGTTCGCGCCGATTTTCTTCGACAGTTGAATTGCTGCGGACCCAATTCCAGAACCGCCGGCATGGATCAGGACTGTCTCTCCTGATCTTAGTTCGGCATTGTCGAACAGCATGTGCTCGCAGGTGCCGAATGTGACCGGTGCCAGGGCTGCTGCAACATCGCTGAGCCCTTCCGGTGCAGGGACAACGTTCCTGGCCGGCATGTTGGCATATTCACGAGCAAAGCCATCCAGGTGAAAGCCATGCACGCCCTTGGGGAATTCGCAGTGATTGTCACGGGAACATACCAGAATGGACAACAATAACTCCTATGAGTCGATCGAGACTGATATACTAGTAGGCTGATCCAGCGGCGGAAAGTACTGAGCACATGCAGACACCGGTGAGGAATTTTCTAGCTCATTTTTTCACTTT
>JBCCEP010000324.1:0-4775 GCA_039030215.1 Pseudomonadota bacterium | reverse complement strand
CAATTCTGTGACATTGGTGCATTCCTTACCGGAAATTCCCGACCATTTCATAGGGATTGTAATGTCCAAACAACCTCAATTTCAAGGAGTTTAAACGCTATAAACGTTGGGCGTCAAAAATTGAAACCGACAAATATTGCTATCAGAAAGCCCATAGCGGCAACGGGTGGCAATCCTATTGCGACCGGGAGTAGAAGAATAATGCCCATCAGAGGGCCAAGCCCTGGCAGCGCACCGACGACCAGGCCAAACAATACACCCAGCAGTGTTAACCCGATTGCCATCGGTGTCATGAAGAGGCCATAGCCCGAGAGAATGGAATCGATCAGCATCGGGACTTTACCAAGGAATGTTCAGGCCAAAGATACCACCCGGCAGCACGACCTTCAGGTAGACTTCAAAAGCATAGGCGAGCACGAACGAAATGACCAAGGCGGCACCGACTGTGGTCCACGAAAACCGCATTCCGCAAAGAATCATGACGGACACAATCATGGGAGTGGTCGTCAGGTGATATCCAAGGATGCCAAGAAGGGTGAGATATACCGCGAATATCAATAAGAGAACTGCCGGTCTCCGCAGATCAGCAATGTTGACGAATATTTCATCCGATTCATTTTCGGCGGACCGGAACTGTGAGAGTACAAATTGCAACGCGATCAACACACCAATTAGAATTGCAATTAGTTTCGGATATGCTGCTGCATTGTCATAGGGACCGCCACTGGCGATACCCTGTTCTGTCATTGATGTGAAGATTTGTTGGAAAACGACCGCGATGACCACGGAAAGGAACAAAATTACCAACCAGTTGAGGTATTTTTTGCGGATCGTCACGATCGTTTTCCCCGGGTTGCAAGATTAATTGAGCTTCTTGAGCTCTTCTTCTTCCCATTTCAACGCATTACCCATTGCGCCAAGTTGCC
This sequence comes from Pseudomonadota bacterium, assembly GCA_039030215.1. Lineage (GTDB taxonomy): Bacteria > Pseudomonadota > Alphaproteobacteria > Rhizobiales > Rhizobiaceae > BOKV01. The sequence goes on along the minus strand of JBCCEP010000324.1, from coordinate 3,849 downwards.
CTGAAACTGGGCCAACAACATCATCATATTGGGTGTGGTCCCACTCCAGGGGAACAAAGCCTACGCGAGTTATTGCTTCTTTAACATCGTCTCGGCTCATGGCCTTCTTCATGGCTTCGCGAAGAACGTCGGCAACTTCATCTGGTGTGTCTTTGTGAACCAGCCACCAGGTCCATCCCATGGGTGCCAATCCGGACAATCCGGTATCAATGCCTAGATCGGTAATATTTGGCGCGCCATCATAGGATTTCTTTGCACCATCCAGTTCCGACAAGACCAGCAGGATGTCAAATCCTTCCTTGTCCTGCAGATATGCGCCGACATTGATGAAGGAGAAATCAAGCACGCCTGCCTTCAAATCTTTTCGCGCGTCACCATCCGTCTTGTAGGGTATGTTCTGAGCGACGACACCGTATGTCTGGAGCACCTTGGCAATCACCATATGAGGCAGATTATTTCGTGATCCTGAAGAATAGCGCAGCTTGCCAGGATTGGCCTTGCCGTATTCCATGAGATCCTCAAATGTTGCGAATCGCGGATCGCCTTTTTTAACGCCAATCGAAAATGCATTCGAGACTGCGGAATGCAGCGGCTTGAAATCCTTGTAGGTCCAATCTGCATTTCCAAGTACGGGTTGCAGGACCAGTGGCGCGACATATCCGTCAAAGATCGTGTAGCCGTCTGCCGGCCGGTTCATCGCCGTTTTGAACGCCTTTGTACCAGCCGCTCCAGGTGTCGACACGACAGGCAGCGAGACGCCCAATTCTTCGCCCATGGCTTTGGCAATTATCTGACTGACCGACATTGCAACGCCGGCACTCCAGGGAAATATGTTTTCCACGGTTCTCTCGGGAAACTCTGCGAGTGCTGCCGAAGATGATATTACCACCGCGGCAATCGATGCTGCGATTAGTTTCTTGATCCTCATTTTGAACTCCTCCTTCACCTTTATGATTTTAGTTCGCCACCGCAGTTGCAAGACCTGCCAATGACTGTCTTTCCAGCCCGTAATGAGCGTAGATTTCAATGGGAGCATCATGACGCTCCAACTCACTGATGATCATTGTGATCATCCGCTTTGTTGTTTCGGGGTCGTCGATCGGATTCATCTGGCCGGGATCAGATTCCAGATCATACAGACCGGTGCTTCCGTTCCAGTTTTGCACACACTGAAGGCCCGTCTCGGCTATTTTGCCTGACATTCGCATCCGCATGACAGGCGCGCCCTTGGTAAAATCGAAGGGTTTGCTCAGTTCGGCAGATTGAAGTTCTTCAATCGAGAATTGATATTCAAGATGTGACGGCATGACAGTATAGAGCGGCAGTGCATCGCTCGCCAGATTCTCAGGAAAACGGAAATAGGTATAACGGCCATCAGTTACGCAGATCGGCCCAGCAAACATGCCCAAAATTGCATATTGCCGTTCTCCTGATTTGCCGCGAAGCAGGTTACCCAACGAGTATGATGTTGTCTCTGACGGTTTATTGATGCCATGAAACTCCAAGATTGTCGGCATCAGATCGGTAGTTTGAGTAAGCGACTTGACTCGCCTGCCATTAATGGCAGTGGCTTCGGGATGGGCAATCATCAACGGGATATGCGATATCTCTTCGTAATAGGGCATTTTGTTTTTGCCCCACCACTCATGCTCTCCCAATAGAAAGCCGTGATCCGTGGACAGTATTAATGCAGTGTTTGCCCACGCGTCATTTTCGTCCATCCAATCCAGCAGCCTGCCAAAATATTCGTCACACATGGCAACAAGTGCCGCGTAATTTCCGCGAATTTCGGCGATCTCCTGTGCAGAATTTGTGACATTTTCGTAGATTGGCCAATCCAATATCTTGCCGTTATAGCCTGAATTGTAAGCCTGCCTGAATCGCTCTGGCGCAGTGAAGGGTTCATGCGGGTCAAAACACTCGATTTGCAGATACCAATCATCCGCATCCCCATTCAGGCCAAGGAAATCAAATGCCCGATTGAAACATTTGGCCGTCGGATAATCGTCTTCCTCCAGCATGAACTCAGTATTGATTGCATGCCGCGAGCGCCGCCATACGTCGCGCTCGGTTGTGCTTCTTGTGGCCGATCTGCCAGCTTCAAGACCGTCGGTCGGATAATGATGACCATCAAACTTCTCGCGAATTCTGTCGACCGGCGGACGGACCATGACCTCAATGGGATCGTATTCTTGGCCGCGTATGAAGTCCCAACTGTCAAACGCTGAAACATAGCCGGTTCCGCCATTTTCAAAATAATGAAGATGGTCTGAAACGATATGCGTATAGACGCCGTTTTCACTCAATAATTTAGCGTAGGAATTATCAAATGGCTCCAGCGGCCCCCAGGGCCTATGCATGAAATTCAAGCGACCAGTATGCATGTCGCGCCGGGCTGGCATGCAGGGCAGGCTACCAACATAGTGGGTATCAAACGTAACGGATCGTTGGGCAAACCGGTCAAAATTTGGCGTGGCAATCGCCTGACCACCATAAGCGCCCAGTGCAAGCCGATTCAATGAATCGAACAAAACAAAAATGGTCCGCATCAACAATTCCTCCCAGTCACGCCAGCGGCGCCGACGCGTTATGTTTACGGATCACCTTCAATTCTGTAAAATCGATTTTATATTGCGTTACGATAGAAAAAAGGAATGTTATATGGATAAAAATCTCAAGGCATTTCTTGCAATCTCCGAGCATCGCAACCTCACAACCGCGGCTGACCAGATTGGCTTGACGCAACCCTCGTTGACAAAGCGTCTTGGCAATCTGGAAAACGAATTAGGTTGTCGGTTGTTTGAACGGCATCGTAGAGGAATGACGCTTACTGCTGCAGGAAACAGCTTCTTCCTCAGAGCCCAACGTATTGAACAGGAAATGCTTCAAGCCAAGGAGGAGTTGCGGAGCCTAGAGAATGCAGGACTGGATGTGTTGCGAGTCGGCGCTGGTCCGCTGTTTCACCAGCGTTATGTAGCGCCGGTTTTCTCAAGTCTGCTCCTGGAATATCCTTCGCTTCGCCTAGATCTTTCAATTGATCCTAATGAAGTTAGCCTTCCACTGTTGATAAAAGGAGAGCTGGATATTGTACTGGGTGTCATTCAGCCAACCGGGCCGGAAGGCGCGCTTCAATCCATGCCAATGACCGTACTAGAACACGGCGTCATTGTTGCTCCAGGAACAGCGTTGAGCGCCAAGCCGGATCTATATCCTGAAGATCTGGCAGAAGTTCGTTGGGTTTTGTACGGGGATGATGAAGATAAAGGAGTATGGCTCAACAGTTACTATCAGAGAAATGGCCTGGGAATGCCACGCATTGCGGTGCGCACCGCCTCCTTCGCTGCAGGCCTTGGTCTGGTCAGAAGCACCGGCTTTGTCATGATGGCGCCAATTCAGCTCTCTTCCGTGATCGAGGAAGCGGGACTGAAAGTACTTGCTTCGAAACCAGCCATCACAAGCCTGACATCAGGAGCATATGTCAGACCAAGTTCCGTAGGGTTTCCGGCCGTAAAACGTTTCCTGGAACTATTGAAGCAAGAGTTTTCTAGTACAGGTGAATAGAATTTTGCTAGCGACTCACGACATTTTGGCCAAGGATGTACCTTGGGATTTATCTTAAAGCTCTCAGGACATCTGAAGTCTGCTTTTGGCACAAAGCGGACATAAATTCGATGTCGCAATCAGGATATTGTGTTGCAGTCATCATGTCTGCAATTGGCCCAAATCGGACATAGATTCTTCACTTGGATCAATCCAAAAACCGAGAATCATGTTCTGCTCACGCTACCAAAATTACGTCCTAAGCCAATGCCGGGTAGGTGACGACTGATCGTTCGTGCTTATCCTCAT
>JBCCEP010000323.1:0-4796 GCA_039030215.1 Pseudomonadota bacterium | reverse complement strand
CGCCTTCAATGCCGCGCGGGAGGCAATGATGATTGTTGGCAGGGTCATGAGGGCCAGCACCATGCCGCCTACGAGTGGTGCTGAACGCGGCATGGAAAACCAGTTCAGGAACACTGCCAGACCCAACAGGCCGAAGACAATTGAAGGTACTGCCGCAAGGTTGTTGAACTGGTTCTCCATGCCGCGCTCAGCGCCTCTAGTAGGCGGGATGGTGCTGGCACTCATGACACTGCCGACGATCATCATCGCCTCCCGTGCGGCATTGAAAGCGGTCCCGCCATCCATCCGTCAGGCCGCCCTTGGTGTCGGTGCCTCGCGTATTCAGGCGGTGTTCCATCATGTCTTGCCATTGGCCATGCCGGGTATGCTGACCGGCACAATTATCGGCATGGCGCAGGCGCTGGGTGAAACCGCTCCGCTACTGATGATTGGCATGGTTGCCTTCATCGTGGATGTTCCCGGCGGGATTACCGATCCGGCCACGGTATTGCCGGTGCAGATCTTCATGTGGGCGGATTTTCCGGAGCCGGGTTTCCAGCAGAAAACGGCAGCGGCGATTATGGTCTTGCTCGCTTTCCTCGTGGTCATGAATTTGACCGCAATTTTGTTGCGTCGCCGGTTTGAGCGGCGTTGGTAGGGCATCTCGCGATCGATATTCGTACTTGACTATCCGGTCTGAAGAGTTTCAGGAGAACCAGGAAAATGAATATGATGACTGAGGCCGAAACCAAAATGGCGGGTGAACCAGACAGCAAACCATTGAACAAGAAGATGCAGGGCGAGAAGGTCAACGTCCATTATGCCGAAAAGCAGGCCTTGTTCGATGTTGATCTGGAGATTTATGAGAACCAGGTTACTGCTCTGATCGGTCCGTCTGGCTGCGGAAAGTCGACCTTCATCAGATGCCTGAATCGCATGAACGATACGATCGACATCTGCAGGGTCTCCGGTGAAATAACGCTCGATAATCGCGATATCTACGACCCGGATATTGACGTTGTCGATTTGCGCGCCCGTGTCGGTATGGTTTTCCAGAAACCCAATCCGTTCCCCAAGTCGATCTTCGAAAATGTTGCTTACGGTCCGCGCATCCACGGCCTGTCTCGCAACAAGACGGAATTGGAGGAAATCGTGGTTACGAGCCTGCAGAAGGCCGGATTGTTTGACGAAGTAAAGGATCGTCTTCACGAGGCAGGTACCGGCCTGTCCGGCGGTCAGCAGCAAAGGCTCTGCATTGCCAGGGCAATTGCGGTTAGCCCGGAAGTTATTCTCATGGATGAGCCTTGTTCTGCCCTTGATCCGATCGCAACGGCAAGGGTCGAGGAGCTGATCGATGAACTGCGGGAAAACTACACGATAGTGATTGTTACGCACTCGATGCAGCAAGCGGCCCGCGTTTCGCAGCGCACTGCGATGTTCCACCTGGGTTATCTCGTTGAAGTCGATGAGACGGACACGATCTTCACCAATCCAAACAACCCGAAGACCCAGGACTATATCACCGGAAGGTACGGGTAATTCTGCTGAAGCCCAACGCGTGAGGTTTCATGGTATATAACGCGCCAGGCATGTTACAAGGAAAGAATCTATGATGACAGATCATACGGTAACCGCCTTTGATGACGATTTGAAATCCATTACTGCCGGTGTCAATGAAATGGGCGGCTATGCCGAATCCATGGTTGGGCAGGCGGTGACGGCACTTATTCGTGGCGACCTTAGCCTGGCACAGGCAGTTGTTGCCGAAGATGTTGCTCTCGATGCAATGCAATACAAACTCGATGAACAAATCGTCTTGACGATTGCAAAACGTCAACCAATGGCACTTGATCTTCGTGAGCTCATTGGCGCACTTCGGATGGCAAACGATCTGGAACGCACTGGCGATATGGCAAAAAACATCGCTAAGCGTACCAAGGATGTGGTCGATTTTGCCCATCCAAAGCCATTGTTGAGAGGCTTGGAACACCTGTCTTCGCTGGCGCAAACACAATTGCGCGATGTTCTGGATGCCTATGTCAACAAGGATATAGCTCAGGCACGTAAGGTATTGGAAGATGATGACGAGATAGATCAGGTCTACACCTCGTTGTTTCGCGAATTGCTGACCTACATGATGGAAGATCCGCGAAATATCTCGTTTTGCACCAATTTGCTTTTTTGCGCCAAGAACATCGAACGTGTTGGAGACCATGCCACCAACATCGCTGAGACGATATTGTATATTGTTACTGGCGAAGCTGAACCCTCCATGCATGGAACTCGGACACTATAGCGAATCTGACTTGATATCGGAGATATGTCGATGACACCGAGGATTATGGTTGTAGAGGACGAAGAACCCCTCTCGATCTTGCTTCGTTATAATCTTGAGTCGGAAGGGTATGATGTCGAGACGGTCAGCCGTGGGGACGAAGCTGAAATTCGTCTTGCAGAACAGGTGCCCGATCTACTGGTGCTGGACTGGATGCTGCCGGGCCTGTCCGGCATAGAGCTGTGCCGTCGCCTGCGATTGCGGCCGGAGACCGAAAGTCTTCCGGTAATAATGTTGACCGCTCGCGGCGAGGAATCCGATCGCATCAGGGGATTGTCGACGGGTGCAGACGACTATGTGGTCAAACCATTTTCGGTTCCCGAGCTCATGGCCCGCGTCCGGGCAATGTTGCGGCGGGCGCATCCACAGGCAATCTCTTCCCTTTTGCGGGCAGGCGATATCGAACTGGACCGAGAGTCCCACCGTGCCCACCGCGCCGGCAAGGAATTGAAGCTCGGCCCGACCGAATTCAAGCTGCTGGAGTATTTTCTGAGTGCCCCCGGCAGGGTGTTTTCACGTGAGCAATTGCTGGATGGTGTCTGGGGGCGGGATATCTATGTCGACGAACGGACTGTCGACGTGCATATCGGTCGTTTGCGCAAAGCTATCAATCGCGGCCGCCAACGCGATCCGATCCGAACCGTCCGCGGGGCGGGCTATTCGCTCGACGACAAATTCCTGAACTGACAGGCCACTCCGGAATTACCCGGCTGCTTAATGCCAAATGGAAATGCCTGGGAAATGTCCGCTTCCCAAGGGCTTAAGCCGATGCGGCTTTCTTCTCGCGGCGTCGATCCACCACGGGTTGGTAAGCCAGCTTGGCGTGATATTTGCAATATGGGCCGCATTCACCAACATTTTGCCCGCAGAAATAAAAATCCTCCGTTGCCGGATCACCGATTGGCCATTTACAGGTTTTTTCTGTCAGCTCGGTCAAGGCCAGTTTCAACGGTTCGGGTGCTTCCAGATCCTCTTCAGCCAATGCCCTTGCAGCAGTGCTGGTAGAGCTAATCTTCAGGGAAAGATTATTGAGTGCGCGCTGGCTCGTCCGCGGTGAACGCGATGAATAGCCGCTCACCCTAGGTTGGCGCTTGGGCCTTGGTGTGCTGGAAGATCCGCTCGATTTTGCACGTCCGGAAAGGCCGAGGCGATGCACTTTACCGATCACGGCATTGCGGGTGACACCGCCCAATTCCGCTGCAATTTGGCTCGCACTTAGACCATCGGCCCACAATTTTGTTAATCGTGCAACGCGCTCATCCGTCCAGGACATTAATCCCTCGTCTTTCCAGTTTGCAGCCAGAAACCAGCCGCCGATTAGGGCAACACATTCTTGTCCAGCCAATCTGGCCGGGCTAAATGACCGCCTGTTTTTTGATGTCCGGTTTCGCCGCAGAAACCGTTTGTTAACTTTTCTCGAAATTACTTTGGGCCAGACTCTGTGGCAAGAGTCGGCGGTTGATAAGGAATCAATTTTTCAGATTTTCCCCAACTTGCGGAATCGATTTTCATTAATCTGTGGAAAGCTGAATCAGGATTTCATCGTGGCTGGTAATACACAGGCGTTTGAGACATTAAACCCGATTGTTCCATTCCCATTGTGCGCTGCACGCAATAATCGCGCCGGATAAGATGATTTGCCGAAGACTTTATGGGTTTGGTGTCTGTTTCTGCTTTGGCAACCACTTTTCCTGAAAATCCAGCAATGAATTGACACCGGGGCGGAAATTCGTGATATACGAGTTTCAGGCCGCCAGAGTGCGGTTTTTTGCATTTTGGACCGAGAATCCTCGGTATTTGCCGCTCGTTTTCCCAACAGGAATTGATGATCGGCATCAAAATAGGCAAGTACTCAGGAAATTGGCCGGATTTTTACCGAACCGGCATGACGATACCACTAATAGGCACCGACACAGGCTGATCCAATGTCCAGCAATTCACATCTATATGCCACCTATGCGCCACCCGAGCAGGAGTTCGTCCGCGGCGAAGGCGTGCGCCTTTACGATGCAAAGGATCGTGATTGGCTGGATTGCACATCGGGAATTGCCGTAAGTGCACTAGGTTACAGCCATCCTCATCTGGTCGACACTCTGCAAGAGCAGACCGGCAAGCTGTGGCACCTGTCCAACATTTTCAAGGTTCCCGGTCAGGAGCGTCTTGCCGCCCGGCTTTGTCAGGCGACATTTGCCGACCGGGTTTTCTTCACAAATTCCGGCGCTGAGGCGATCGAGTGCGCCGTCAAGACGGCACGTCGCTATTTCTACGCCAAGGGGGAGCCTCAGCGGATCGATATACTGACGTTTGAAGGCGCATTCCATGGCCGGACACTTGCAGCGATTGCTGCCGGTGGACAGGAGAAATATCTTGAGGGATTTGGTCCCAAGGCTCCAGGTTTCCTTGGTTTGTCCAAGCAAACACAACACACGAGCTTCACTCGGCAACAAGACGCATTTCAAGTTTTCTCATTTTTCATTCGATT
>JBCCEP010000322.1:0-4809 GCA_039030215.1 Pseudomonadota bacterium | reverse complement strand
GGCAATCGCCTCCTCGCTGGTCGAATTGATGGGGGGCGAAATGGGAGTGGAAAGCCAGGTCGGCAAGGGTTCGACCTTCTGGTTCACCATCGTCCTGCCAGCCTATGGCCAGACCGCCGAGGAAGGGGTTCCCGCCATTCCCGTCGATGTCACCGGATCACGGATCCTCGTCGTCGATGACAATGCCGTCAACCGGGCAATCCTGCTCGAACAGCTTTCAGCCTGGGGCTTTGATGCGGCAACCGCCTCGTCCGGTACCGAGGCAATCGAGATCCTGAAAGTCGCCATCTCCCACGACATGGCCGTCGATGGCATCATCCTCGACTACCACATGCCGGAGATGAATGGAGAGGAAGTCGCCAAGATTATCCGGAACGATGTACTGCTGGAACAAACCCCTATTGTCATGCTCACATCGGTCGACCAGACCGCCGAGGGCAGGGCATTTTCCTCACTCGGAATAAATGGCCATCTGACAAAGCCAGCGCGTTCGGCACAGCTTTTGGACACCCTCACCCAGGCATTGCAGGATTCGGCTGGTCGCAAGGATGGCGAATCTGTCGACGAAAAGGCCATCGCCGCAGCACGAATGATTGGAAAACTGGATGTCGCTCAAGGCGATACTTCACAGGCCGACGTTGAGATGCATCTGCTCGACATTGAAGCGGAGAAATCAGCCGACAATTCAAAGCCGCATTCTTCGACGCGAACGCCCGAATTTCCAGAAGATGGCGTGAACGTCCTGGTCGCTGACGACAATGAAGTCAACCGGATTGTCCTCTCGCAGATCTTGCATACGACTGATCTGAGCTTCATCACCGCGACGGATGGAGAGGAGGCCATCGAGCTATATCACAGGGCAAATCCCGACATCATCCTGCTCGACGTATCCATGCCGAAGATCAACGGTCTAGAGGCAACCCGGGCAATTCGCGAATCCGAAAAGCGCACCGGTGACCATACGCCGATCATCGGCGTTACCGCCCATGCATTGAAGGGTGATATGGAGCTTTGCCTTGAAGCTGGAATGGACGACTACCTGTCGAAACCGGTCTCGCCCGACATGCTGATTTCGAAAATTGAGAAGTGGTTGGACAGAAAGCTGTCGAGAAAAGCCATCTGACGGGATTATTTTCCCTAGCCAAATTGACATGTGCCCTTTCAAGGGTTTTGTGATTGCCGATAACTGAAATTCGGAAGACAGGCGATCAATGTCACGAGCCTCCAAGATACAAGACCCTGATGCCACTCAACAGGTTGGTATTGTTCGTCTTGAAAATGCGCTGGACCTGAAACTGCCGGAATATGAAAGCAGCCTTGCTACTGGAATGGATCTTCGCGCTGCCTGTCATGATCCTATTTCAATAGGGCCCGGCCAGCGTGCGCTGGTTCCCACCGGCCTGACATTCGAGATCCCACCTGGTTTTGAAGGTCAGGTGCGCCCAAGGTCGGGGCTTGCCTTCAAACATGGCATCACCTGTCTGAACTCCCCCGGTACCATCGATGCCGACTATAGAGGCGAGGTGAAAGTGCTTTTGATAAATCATGGCGATGAACCGTTTCATGTGGAGCGCGGCATGCGCATCGCGCAAATGGTAATTGCGCCGGTCTACCAGGCAAAGATCATCGAACGTGCCAAACCCACCAATTCCGAACGCGGTTCCGGCGGATTTGGTTCCACCGGCGTTTGATGCAATTGGAACAAGGCGGTAGGCCGGACACTATACCGTCTTGATTTCCTGAATCTTGTTCATCGGGATCGGATCGCCGGGCTGGTCTCCCATTGTCAAAATGGTCAGATCGACCGGATCGCTGACCCCCTCTACATTGGTTGTGACATTTTTTCCGGCAAGCTGCCCTTCATATCCCTGCTCGAGAGCAGCATCCCAGGTGACACGATCACACAGGCAGTTCGAACCCAGGACCTTGTTCTGTTTTTCAAGTTTTGCCGAAAGATTGACCGCAGGTCCGATGACCGTCATTTCCAGCCGGTCGCCGATCCCGATCGCACCCCACGAGACTTCACCCGTCGCAATGCCAATGCCAATTCTCAGATGTTCGAAATCGGCCAGATCGGGATTGTCTTTCGGCCAATTGTCAAAATCGGCCAATAATTGTTCGGCCGTCCGGATTGCTGCAACTTCAATCTGATTGTCTTCTTCCTGCGGATTGGTGCCGTAGATTGCCATGATGCCGTCACCCATGAACTTGTCGATCACGCCGCCATTGGCTTGGATGATAGGATTGATCCTGGCCCGATAGGCCGTCAGCAGGCTCATTACCCGCGACGGTTCCAACTGCACGGAAAGTTGCGAAAACCCTCGAATGTCGACATTGAAGATTGTCACCTTGCGCCGCTCGCCTTCACCGGCACCCAGCATTAATCTGTCCGAACGGATATCCTTCGCAATACTGGTATCAAAAAATCTTGAAAGGTTATCGGCAGCCGATTGTTCCGCAATGGCGGTTGCCAGCAAATTGCTCGAACCATTGACCGAAACCGCAAGGATGACGGTGACAAAGGCGATGGACAATATCTTGTCGATCTCAGCCCCGATCAGGATACGGTTGGCCGTCAGATATTCGACATAGGACCGGGTCAGCATGTTGTCGCCGGGGTCAATCCTGGTGACATAGTAGATAACGGCTGCCCAACCGATAATCGCCACGGTTCCGGCGGTGATTACATATTTCGGATTGAACCGGAGCGCACGAATGGCAATGAAGATGAACACATACAGCAATGCCGGCGCCTTCAGGATAAAGGAGGCTGGCTGGTCGTACTGGATGTGGAAACTGATCATCAGTCCGTACAGCAGGCTGAAGTCGAACAGGATTGAAATATAGATTGACCAGTCGGGCGGCTCGCGCAGCATCCCCCAGATCAGGCCGATGACCGAAAGCACAAAATAGGTCGTCAGCACATAGGGCGCAGGTGTGAAAATTCCCTCGGGACTGGTCTTGGGCGAAATCGTGTAGATAAGACAGAAAATCGAAATGATGATCAGCTGTATCGCGCGCAGCAGGATTTCGTTTGCCCATTCGCGCCGGCGTATCGCTTCGAGCACGCGCGGCGGCAAGCCCGACAAATCGGGCGTTTTAAGGAAGCTGTCTGCTATTTCTTGAAACTTCGACAAAAATGGATCCACTGAATTAGGTTTGGGAATCGGCTACAGCCAGATTTTTGCTCGCCCCTACATAGCCCAACAACTGTTCATATGCAGTAAAATCCTATCAACTTGCCGCCATTTTCCCGAGATCAAGACCCGCCATCCGATGACTGGAACAACAAATCGAAAAAGCCACGATAACGGAACTTTTTGGGATGTTCCCTGATGAAACCCGGCAATTTTGCCAAACATCGCTTCAGGATTTGGTTTCCGGCGCAAAAAGCCTTATATTACACACAGATAGAGACACGAATCGGCCTGATGCCGAGCGCCTGGAATTAATGGCGATTTTCCGGAACAAAACATGACAGAAACAAATCCGGCCGATATGGCCTATGGTGCTGATTCCATTAAGGTTCTCAAGGGGCTTGACGCAGTTCGCAAGCGCCCGGGAATGTATATTGGCGATACCGATGACGGTTCGGGCCTGCACCACATGGTCTATGAGGTCGTCGATAATGCCATTGACGAGGCGCTGGCAGGCCATGCCGATCTCGTTACTGTCACGTTGAATGCGGATGGTTCCTGTACGGTTACCGACAATGGGCGAGGCATCCCCACCGGCATTCATTCGGATGAAGGCATCTCGGCTGCCGAGGTCATCATGACCCAATTGCATGCGGGCGGAAAATTTGACCAGAATTCCTACAAGGTTTCCGGTGGTCTCCATGGTGTCGGTGTTTCGGTGGTCAATGCGCTTTCGGTCTGGCTGAAGCTTATCATCAAGCAGGATGGCAAACTTCATGAAATGAGTTTCTCCGACGGCATAGCTGACGGAACCCTGGAAGTGACCGGAGATTGGGACGGTCGCAACGGTACTGAGGTCACCTTCCTGCCGTCTCCTCAAACCTTTTCCATGACGGAATTCGATTACCACACACTCGAGCATCGTTTGCGCGAACTCGCATTTCTGAATTCCGGGGTAAGGATCGTCCTGACCGATCGTCGAGGCGTCGAAGTCAAGACCGAAGAGCTGATGTATGAGGGCGGCCTGGAGGCCTTTGTTCGCTATCTCGACCGGACCCGAAATCCGCTGATTGAAAATCCGATCAGCCTGCTCGCGGAAAAAGACGGGATTACGGTCGAAGTGGCACTGTGGTGGAACGATTCCTACCATGAAAACGTGCTGTGCTTTACCAACAATATCCCGCAACGCGATGGCGGAACCCATCTGGCCGGCTTCCGTGGTGCACTGACCCGTCAGGTTACCGGCTATGCAGAGAGTTCCGGCATCCTGAAGAAGGAAAAAGTGTCCCTGACCGGCGATGACTGCCGCGAGGGTTTGACGGCTGTCCTCTCGGTCAAGGTGCCCGATCCGAAATTTTCATCCCAGACCAAGGACAAGCTGGTTTCCTCCGAAGTCCGGCCCGTTGTCGAAAATCTTGTTAGCGAGTCGCTTAATCAATGGCTCGAGGAAAACCCTGCCGACGCCAGGAGCGTGGTTGGCAAGGTGGTTGAGGCCGCGGCCGCTCGTGAAGCCGCCAGAAAGGCCCGGGAATTGACCAGGCGCAAGGGCGCGCTTGATATCGCTTCCCTGCCGGGGAAACTGGCAGATTGCCAGGAACGCGATCCGGCCAAGTCGGAGATATTCCTGGTCGAGGGAGATTCAGCCGGTGGCTCTGCAAAGCAGGGACGCGAT
>JBCCEP010000321.1:0-4829 GCA_039030215.1 Pseudomonadota bacterium | reverse complement strand
GAAAATGATATAGGGCCGCTTGTAAAGGTCCGCGCCGATCTCACCCCAGGCAAGCTGCCGATCCAGCAACAGATAGACACTTAGATGAATGATCGCGAAATAAAACGCGCTCAGCCCCAGCATGCGCCGGAACCGGATGAGGTTTAGACCGGCATATTTGCGCAGCGGGGTCACGGCGAGCGCTGCCAGCATGAACCGGAGCGACCACAGGCCGAACTCATGTTCGAGAACGCGCATCGGATCTGCGCCCAATGCGCCGTCGAAAGCCCTGTAAAACAGCCAGACTACAGGCGTCAGCGCCACGAAATAAAGTGGCAACACAGGAATGCGCTTCAAGGCTGCATTGGTGCTATCGATGAAGGCCATATTGAAGAGCGATCAGTAAAACTTGGTCAAATCCATACCGGCATAAAGGTCGCCAACTTCCTCTTCATAACCGTTAAATCTTAATGTCGGCTTGCGCTTGGCAAATAGTCCACCACCGATTATGCGTTCGCTCGCCTGGCTCCAGCGCGGATGATCAACGCGCGGATTGACGTTGGAATAGAAGCCGTATTCACGCGGAGCGGCAATATTCCAGCTTGTTGGCGGCTCTTCTTCGGTCAGCGTGATACGCACAATCGATTTGATCGACTTGAAACCATATTTCCAGGGAACGACAAGGCGAATCGGCGCGCCATTCTGATTGGGTAGCTCCTCGCCATAAAGGCCGGTCGCCATCAGCGTCAGAGGATGCATTGCTTCGTCAAGACGCAGGCCTTCCACATAGGGCCATTCAAGCGCCTGGAAGAGGCCGCTCTGTCCGGGCATTTCCTCAGGCCGAACCAGCGTTTCGAAGGCGACATATTTTGCGCTGCCTTGCGGTTCCACTTTGTCGAGAATTTCAGACAGCTGAAATCCAACCCAGGGCACCACCATCGACCAGGCCTCTACACATCGAAACCGGTATATACGGTCTTCCTGAACGGCAGGAACGAGGTCCTCATAGGCATATTCGCCCGGCTTGTTCACAAGACCGTCAATCTTGATCGACCAGGGTTTGACCGTCAGCGTATGGGCATTTCTGGCCGGATCTTCCTTGCCCGTGCCAAACTCGTAAAAATTGTTGTAGCTGGTAATGTATTCCTTGGCGGTCGGCTCGAGATCCTCATTGGAATATTCCGAGGGCCTGGTTTCCAGCTTTTGCAGTACACGGCCATCTTCTGCGGCGGAATGGGCAACTGAAGGCATGATGGACCCGATTGCGGCACCGGCGGAGCCAGCCAGCAAGGTTCGGCGATTCAGATAGACGCTTTTTGGCGTAATTTCGCTCGGAAGAATCTTTTGTGCCGGTCGGAAAACCATTTCTACCTCATTATTTGTTTCCGCTGATATAAACTGTAAACCGGACTTTCCAAATCAAGCCCACTCACTTTACTGTCAGCATAGCAAAATTTAGCCAATCAATCATCACGAACCCGCCCGCGCAGCTTCTTGGTTACCGAACGGCCGGCCTTTTTTCGCAGCCGTTTCTCGACCGATGAACGGGTCGGTTTGGTCTTTTTTCGCTTCTTTGGTGGCGGCTTTGATGCCTCTGCAATCATTTCCATCAACCGATCGCGGGCATCCTGGCGATTTTGCACCTGCGTGCGGAAACGCGAAGCCTCGATGATCAGCGCGCCATCTGAGGTCATCAAATGGCTCGCGATCTTCTCCAGTTGCGACTTTTGGCGTGCGTTCAGCGTAGGCGAGTTTCTGACGTCAAACCGCAATTGGACCGCGGTGGAGACCTTGTTGACATTCTGCCCGCCGGGACCCCCAGCGCGCAGAAACCGTTCGCTCAGCTCACTTTCGGGAATTGGCGTCTCAGACGGTTTCCCAGCCATCATGTTCACCTGCGCGGAAGATTGCATCGATGAACTTCTGGTTCAAAACCGAATCTTCAAGCGAGAATATATCCACCTTTCCGCCGTTAGCTGCTTGCGCGATTGCTTCGACTTGCCGGCGATACTGGCGTGCGGCAGGAAAGCGAAATGTTTCTGCATAGGAATGATCGGCGTTGAAGAGCGTGAATTGCTCGTCGCCATAATCCCCGGCATTGAACGGCGCATTGACCTCGATATATCCAGTCTCGCCGTGGAAAACCATGGATTGCCGCAGCGCCATCTGCATCGAGCAATAAAAGCTCAGTTCAAAATCGCCGAAATCGCCCTTGACGCTGGCATAGCAATCGGTCCCGAATTCCTTGTCGCGTTCAACCACCGCCTGAACCCTCTTCGGCTCCTTTCCGGTACAGAACCGGGTCGTCACGGTCGGATAGACGCCAATATCCGGCAACCCGCCGCCGCCCAGATCAACCTGGTTACGCATGTTCGAGGGATCGCGGTTGTAATAGGAAAACGCCCCCTGGACGTGACGAATACGCCCGATTGCACCATCACCTATCAATTCCCGGATTTTCAGCCATTGGGGGTGATAGGTCACCATGAAGGCTTCCGAAACGATAACGCCATTTCGATCACGGGCCTCGATGACCGGTTGAATGTCATCAGCATTCAACGTCAGCGGCTTTTCGACCAGAACGTGCTTTCCTGCATCGGCCGCCCTGATCGCCCATTCTGCATGCTGGGAGGTCGGTAGCGGAATATAGACACCGTCCACATCATCGCTTTCCAAAAGCGCTTCATAGCTCTCAAACGCATGCGGCGCGCCAAAACGATCCGCCAAAGCACGTGCTCTCGACAAGTCACGGCTCCCGACTGCAGTCAGCACGCCATTGTCTGCATCCTGTATTGCAGGCAGCACCTGCTCGCGGCCAATCTTTGCCGTCGACAATACGCCCCATTTGAACATTAACCGCCTCCAAATTGACTATCCGCCGACAATCTTATCGGCTAACCCCGCAACACACCACCGGTTGTCTTGGTAACATTTTCGACGATCCTGGCTGCAACGGCATCAATCTCCGCGTCAGTCAGGGTCTTGTCGGATGGTTGCATGGTGACTTCAATCGCGACCGATTTCTTGCCCTCGCCCAGCGACGGGCCTTCGAAGACATCAAACACCGACACATCGGTGATCAGTTTCTTGTCGGCACCTGAGGCGGCCCGCAGAAGCTTCGACGCATCGCAGTCGCTATCCAGCACGAAGGCAAAGTCCCGGCGCACGGCCTGCAGATCCGAAATCTGCAAGGGTGGTTTGGTTTTTGTCGCCTTGGCGCGGGGCTGCGGTACGGCATCCAGCCACACTTCGAACCCGCAAACCGGCCCGGAAACGTCCAGCGTATCCAATGTCATCGGATGAAGTTCGCCGAAATTGGCCAGCACAAGCTTTGGCCCCAGCTGAATTTGTCCGCGCCGGCCCGGATGATACCAGTCCGGTCCGCTATCGACGATCTGCACTTTGGAAACATCCACGCCAAGCGCTTCCAGAACAGCTAAGGCATCCGCCTTGGCATCATAAACAGAGACCGAACCGGCAGCACCCTGCCAATGCCTGCCCGATCCTTGCGGCGTGGCAGTCGCGCGCCGGATACCGCCGGCCACGCGTTTTTGGTCACCGGGCTGATCTCCGAGATAGACATTGGAAACCTCGAATATGGCAACATCGCCATAGCCGCGATCAGCATTGCGTTGTGCTGCCGCCAGAAGGCCAGGCAATAGTGACGGCCGCATATGCGACATGTCGGAGGCGATCGGATTGGCTAGCGCTACATCTTCGCTGCCACCGCCAAATGATTCAGCTTGAGGCTTTGAAATAAACGACCAGGTGACGGCTTCCAACATGCCGCGAACTGCCAAGGCCCGCTTGGCGTTACGGTCCCTCGTCTGGCCGATGGTCAGTATTTTTTCACTAACCGATTCATCAACATACATCGGACTCGGTTCGATTCTGTCGACCCCGTAAATCCGCATCACTTCCTCGACCAGGTCGGCCTTGCCAAAAACATCAGGCCGCCAACCTGGGACGGAAACGGTCAAACTACCATCGGCTTTCCCTTTTTTGGCATGAAATCCGAGGCGCTTAAGGATGGAAGTAGCTTCGTCCTGATCAATATCGATACTGGTCAGACGCTTGATCTCCGAAACCGGAAATTCGATCTCAAGATCCGGCTTTGGCACCTTCCCGGCAATTATCGGACTGGACACCGTACCGCCGCACAGATCGAGAATGAGATTACAGGCATGATCAAGGCCGGGTACCATGAAGCCCGGATCAACCCCGCGTTCGAACCGGTAGCGTGCATCGGAGATTATCCCGAGATCACGTCCGGTGCGGGCAATATTCAGCGGTTCCCACAGTGCTGATTCCACCAGCACGTCGACCGTTTTCCCCGTGCATCCGGAATGCTCGCCGCCCATGATGCCGGAAAGCGATTCCGGTCCGTTCTCATCGGCAATGACGCACATTTCCCGGTTCAGCGTGTAGGTCTTGCCGTCAAGCGCCAGAAATTCCTCGCCGTCCTTGGCACGGCGAACGACGAGATTGCCCTTGACCTTGCCGGCATCGAACACGTGCAGCGGGCGGCCCAGATCATAGGTAACATAGTTGGTGATATCGACCAGCGTCGAGATCGGCCGCAACCCGATCGCCCGCAGGCGCTGCTGCATCCAACGTGGTGACGGGCCATTCTTGACGCCGCGGATCAGGCGCAGGCCAAAAGCCGGGCACAGGCTTTCACCGTCTGGAAAATCAAGCTTCACATCGACGGGGCAATCAAATTCACCTTTCGGTTCGGTGATGGTAACCGGCTTGACAGTGCCCAATCCGGCAGCTGCCAGATCACGTGCAATTCCGGCGACACCCAGCGCATCGGGTCGGTTTGGCGTCACCCCAATCTCGATGACAGG
>JBCCEP010000320.1:0-4842 GCA_039030215.1 Pseudomonadota bacterium | reverse complement strand
TCTATTGAACGTGTCCGGCATCCTGGTTCTGTCGACCCGGGATATTCGTATCTTTCACCTGATGATGATGCTGGCGCTGTTGTTCCTTACCTATACAACCTTCAAGCGTTCCAAAGATTCAGTCATTGAGAAATTCGTCAGCCTGGTACTGATCGTGATTAGTGTCGGCAGCTGCGCATTCATCATGAGCCGGTGGAAGGATATCGCGATGAGCGGCGGCGACACCGATGCGATGGATGCATGGGTGGGTCTTGTTCTGATCGCACTGGTGCTTGAAGCTGCTCGCCGTGGTGTCGGTCTGGTGCTGGCGCTTATCTGCCTGGTGTTCTTCACCTATCCGTTCTACAGCGAATATTTGCCCGGCGTGCTTTATTCGCGGGGCTACAGCTTTGCCAGAATTTCTGAACTGTTGACCACCACCTCCCAGGGGATATTCGGAATTCCGCTGGGTGTTTCGTCGACCTATATCATCCTGTTTTCGATTTATGGCGCGTTTCTCAGCCAGTTTGGCGCGGGTGATTTTTTCTTCACGCTTGCCAGCCGCGTGACCAGGAACATGCGCGCTGCAGGCGCCAAGACGGCGGTTATTTTCAGTACGCTACTTGGCATGATTTCGGGTTCGGCCGCCGGTAATGTCGCGGTGACCGGAACCTTGACGATTCCGATGATGAAGAAGGAAGGCTATAAACCGCATCAGGCCGGTGCCATCGAGGCGGTGGTTTCAACCGGCGGGCAATTGATGCCGCCGGTGATGGGGGCGGCAGCCTTCATAATGGCAGAAATCGTCGGGGTTCCCTATGCCAATGTCATGAAGGTCGCGCTGATCCCGGCGATCCTGTTTTTCACCTCACTGTTTTTTGTGGTTCACCTTCAGGCCGGGCGCAGCAACATCAAGCCCTTGGAACGGACCGATGACGATGATGAACCGATATGGGTAATCCTGGGCCGAGGCGGGCAATTCATCATTCCGTTCCTGACGCTGATCGCCATGATGCTGAATGGCTATTCCCCATTCAAGGCATCGTTTATTTCGATCATTGTGCTGCTCGTCGCGCATGTGATCTGGACGCGAAGCATCACAATAGAGATGTTCAAGAAAGCGGTTCGTGCGATTACCCAAGGTTCCAAGGCGGTCATTCCGATTGCAATTGCGTGTGCCGCTGCCGGTATCATCGCCGGAACGCTTGGCATTACCGGTCTGGGTTCGAAAATTTCAGGACTGATCATCGCGGCATCCGGCGGAATTACGTTCTTCGCGCTGCTGTTCACCATGCTGACGGCGATCATATTGGGCATGGGTCTGCCGACCACGGCGGCCTATCTGATCCTGGCGACGGTGGTCGCACCGGCATTGTCAAAGATGGGCGTACCGCTTCTGACTGCGCATTTGTTTGTTTTCTTTTATGGTTGCGTCTCGACGATTACGCCGCCAGTGGCGCTTGCATCCTATGTCGCTGCAGGCATTGCCAAGGCCGACATCAACAAGGTCAGCTGGACGGCCTTTGCCTACGGGATCACCTGCTACATCCTGCCGTTCATGTTCTTTTTCGGCCCGGCATTGCTGATGTCGGGAACTGCCGCCGAGGTGATCGTCGCATTTCTTACCGGCGTGCTTGGCGCATTTTGCATCGCTGCGGCTGTCACCGGCTATCTGCGGGCCGATTTGGCAAACTGGCAAAGGCCGGTCGTTGCTGCCGCCGGCATACTGCTCCTGCATCAGGGTTTAACCACGGATGCGGCAGGATCGGTCCTGCTGGCTTTCATATGGACGATCAACCGCGCGCCGGAGACCGGTGAACCGCAAACAACTTGAGTTCAAAGGAGAATAGAGTGGCATTTGAGGCGCGAAAATTCCGGCGTGTTGTGACCGGCCATGACGATAATGGTGTCGCAACCGTCATCTCAGATGAAATGGCAGATTGCATATTGCAGCGGCCGAACCGGCCGGGCGTAACGCTGACCAATTTGTGGCAAAACGACAAGACACCAGCGGCGATGGAGCGGCATGACGATCCGGTTGAGGGACCGCTGATCCTGCATCCGCCAAAGAATGGCTCGGTATTCAGAATTGTGCAATTTGATCCTGAAGATCCGGAGGTACTCGCCAAGCTCGATGGCAAGGCAGCCTTTGCTGAAATGGGCGCCGGTGCCAATGTCGTGGAAGGCGCAAGACATCCCTTCATGCATCGAACCGACAGCCTGGACTATTCCGTCATCCTGAGCGGTGAAATCTACATGCTGATGGATGAAGAGGAATATCTGTTAAGGGCCGGGGACGTAGTCGTTCAGCAGGGGACCAATCATGCCTGGTCCAACCGGGGAACCGAACCTTGCCTTATCTGTTTTGTTCTCACTGATGCGGTGAAGGATTGAAAAATTCATCACCCTAAAAAAGCAATCTTACGAGGCCCATGGTTATTGCCGGGAAGGTTACCAGGATTGCAATCCGGATGATGTCCGAGATAACGAAGGGTAGGGCGCCGCGGTAGGTTTCGCCAATGCCGACATTGTCGGACATTGCATTGATGACGAACAGGTTCAGGCCGACCGGCGGCGTTATCAAACCAATCTCGGCAGACATCAGCACCAATATGCCGAACCAGATGCCGATTTCGGCCGGCGGGATTCCAAAATCGAGCTGGGTGACGATGGGGACGAAGATCGGCACCGTCAGAAAGATCATGGCAAGGGAATCCATGACTGTTCCCAAGACGAGATAAAGCAGTAGCATCCCGGTCAGGATCAGCCAGGGATTCACACTGGTATCCAGAAAATAGGTCGCCAATGTCTGCGGCACCTGTGCTGAAGACAGGAAGGAATTGTAGACACCGGCTGCGAGAATGATGAAGAAAATCATTGCGGAAGTTTGACCCGCCGAGAGCAATGACTGTTTGGTGCCCGACCAGGACAATCCGCCATTTGAAATTGCGACAATCGCAGTGCCTGCAACACCCACTGCCGCGGCTGCGGTTGGTGAAAATACCCCGGAGTAGATACCGCCGATTACCAGGATGAAGATTAGCAGGACAGGCCAGACCGGGACTAAAGAACGGATCCGTTCGGCGTAGGGGATGCGAGGTTTGTCGGTCGCCGCATCGGGAAAAATCCGTGTGTAAATTCCGACGGTCAGCATATAGCCGAACATTGCTAGCAGGCCTGGTACGAATGCTGCCGTAAACAGTTTCTCGATGTTTTCCTCAGCAAGGATTGCGTAGATGACCAGCACGATGGAGGGTGGAATGAGGATGCCCAGCGTGCCGCCCGCGGCCAGGACACCAGTAGAAAGTGCTCCGGAATAACCGGCGCGCTGTAATTCCGGCAATGCGACTTTTCCCATGGATGAGGCAGTTGCAAGCGACGAACCGCAAATCGCGCCGAAGCCGGCCGAAGCGCCGATTGCTGCCATCGCCAGCCCGCCCTTCTTGTGCCCCAGCCAGGCTTCGGCCGCTCTGAACAGGGATTGGCTCATTCCGCCACGCGAGGCAAATTCGCTCATCAAAAGGAATAGCGGAATAACCGAGAGCGAATAGTTCGTGAAGGTTCCGAATGCAAACGACTTGAGCTGGGAATCCAGCATTCGCATGTTACCCGTCACCAGATATGTACCGGTCAAACCAACAATGAACATGACCGCGGCAAGTGGAATACGCAGGGCAATCAACACCAGCAATATGGGAAAACTAACCAGACCGATTTGAAAATCCGACAAATATTGGGAGACGAAATCAGGCATTGTCGGAGCCGGTCACCTGTTTTCCAAGAAACAACGTCCGGGCGCTTCGAATGACGCAAAAAACGGCCACCACGAAAAATGCGATGATGCAGATTTCGGCAACGATGTAAAAAGGCCAAAGCGGCAGGCCCAATATCTGTGTCTCCTGTGCGGTCCTGACGCGATCGAATATCGCGGTAAGGTCGCCCTGGAAGAGCAGCTCGGACAGTGTTTCCTGATTGCGACGCGGTCTTGCGAAGATCAGGCCCCATTGGCGTGTCATTATGAGATAGGCGATGGCCGCAAGGGCGATATCGCCGATCAAATCCAACAGGCGATTTGCACGAGTTCCAAACCGGGATTCAAAAAGGTCGATTCTAATGTGCCCGCGCCTGATCATGACAAGTGGCAAAACCGAGAACAGTGCGAAGCCAACGCTATATTGAACAAGCTCCTCTTCACCGAGGATCGGGCGGATGGATGACCAGATTTCGGGGTCGAGAAACCCGCTTGCGGTGGTATCCAGGAACCGGCGGGTCATTTTCAGGATAATGCTAAGACAGGTGGAGACTGTGGCAAACAAGAGCCCCAGCCCACCAATAAGCGCCATTGCCGTGGCAACCCGATCGAAAATGGCTTCAATTCGGGCAAAGGATGTCATTGCAAAAGTTCCGTAGTTCTATCGAATCCGGAAATCCCGTTTGTTTGGGGACGGATATCGTCGACCGCTACTTGTTCTTGTCGATCAGCGATTTTGCCTTGTCAATCGTGGCTGCTCCGTCAAATCCTGAATCCGAAGCCATTTCGATCCAGCGAGCATAGACGGGTTTGGAAGCTTCTTCCCAACGTCCAGCTTCCTTTTGGCCGAGTGTGATGATGTTATTGCTGCGGGCTACGTCCAAGCCCACTGCGTCACCATCTGCCATGACCTGACCTGCAATTTCCGACAGGGTCTTGCCGGTCTCAGCGTCGAGAATGGCGCGAAGGTCATCGGGCATTTCATCATAAGCGTCGTAATTCATGGCGAGGATGAAGATGGCCGTATAAAGCGCCTTATCGCCATCGAGTTGGGTATGATAGTTCACCAATTCGGCCAGCTTGATCGAAGGCGTAATTTCCCACGGAACCAC
>JBCCEP010000319.1:0-4885 GCA_039030215.1 Pseudomonadota bacterium | reverse complement strand
AGTGCCAGCGCCTTTCCAGGCAACCATTCCAGGTTGCAATGCTTTCCCATATTCACAACCGCATCAGCACCAAAGCTGTTTCTGAGCCAGCAGTAGAACGCAAGATAACCATGGGGCGGTACCAGATCAGGCGAGTGATAACTTTGCTTCGGATCAATATTGTATCCACGCGCGGGCTGGATACCGATCGCAACATTTCCGTTTCTGATTACCGGTAGCGCAAAGCATTTTCCCGCGTTATCAAAGAATTGATCATCGAAGGGATCGCCCCATCGCTGTTGAATCTGATTCTGGACTTTGGCGGGTAAACCTCTGAAAAATTGCAGATATTCATCAATACCTAATGTCTGAGCTGACTTTCGCCCACCAAAGCCAGCATTGGTCGGACCATCCAGCAATTGCCGGATCAGCGCATCGCCATCCGGCGGAATCTCACCAGTTTCATATCCAGAATCACTGAGGGCATTCAGCAGATTGATCGTACCCGCAGGCGTATCGAGACCCACACCATTGCCAATCCGGCCGTCCCGGTTTGGATAATTCGCCAACACGATTCCCACCCGCCGATCGCCCGCTTGCTTGCGCCTTAAATTGACCCAGTTCGCCGCAAGGTCGCAGACAAATTCAGTTCGTTCTACATCCGGATTATGGACAACAATATTGGCCTGAACCGACTCATCATATTGTCCGGCATGTTTGAACGCGATGGCCCGCGACAGGATCCGGCCATCAACTTCCGGCAGCGCCACATTCATGGCCAGATCACGCGAAGAAAGACCTTGGGAAGATGTCTCCCAAGCCTCGCGCGACCCACCTGCCAAAACGGCCTGCAGGACAATGGCACCATTTTCATCAAGCACCGTACTGCCGGAAACACCCGTCGGCGACGACACCGCAAACCCGGTAAGATTGATAACGGTTTCGGGACTGGCAACACCGAAGATCTGTCGTACTGTCTCAACAGACACCGGATCTTTCAAGCTGCTCACAAAGACAGGCAAGGCATTCAATCCCCGGTCAGATAGGCTGCGCACCAAATGCTTGACAGGTTCAAATCCGCCCGACTGAACCAGCGCGCGGTAGAAACATATGCTAACCAACGGGTTTTCCGGTTGCCATTTGGCGCGTATTTCTTCCAGCGAACAGACACCCAATTCCGGAAACCAGAGGCCTGCCCTGATTAGCGGTGCAGGTCCAGCCGGTTCTGATACTTCTCCCAGAAGATGGTGGCAGTAGCGCAGAAAGTTCGACGCGTTTTCCGGACCACCCTCGACCAGATAGGCATGCATTCGGGCCTGCTGTTCATTCCCGATCGTGCAATATTCCGATAGGAGCGGATCCGGCTTGTCGTCCCCGGGAATGACCGCCAGCTCGATTCCCTTGCGCTGGGCCAGGGCATATACTGTCTCAAGCCCATAGGGCCAGTAGCTCTTGCCGCCGAGCAGCCGAATGACAATCAGCCTTGCACCGGAAAGTGTCCGCTCGACATATTGATCAACTGACATGGGATGCGAAAGCTGCTGCAGATTCGCCAACCGAAGCGATGGCGCGTCCTTGTCGATTGCCCGATTTGCAACTGCAAGGCTCACCAATTCGGTGTCTGCGGCAGAAAGAAAGACTATATCGCCAGGGCTTTGACCGAGATCGACCGCCTCATCGCCCTCGTTGATTGCACCCTTCTGAGCCAATAACAGATGCATTAGTCAATTTCCGCGTTCGTATTCACGCAGCTGCCGACAGCAACCGCGATTCAATCCTGCTTCGATCCAGACCGGCCAAACCGATCACGACCAATTGCGTCTTGCGTTCAGTTTCGCTCTCCCACTCGCGGTCATAATACTGATCGATCCGTCCGCCGACCGCCTGGATCAGCAAACGCATCGGCTTGCCATTTACATCTGCAAAGCCTTTCAGACGCAAAACGTCGTGTTCCTCGATTATTGCCTTGAGCGTTTCCATGAACTGTGTCGGATTTTCAACCGCTCCGACTTCAACGACAAAGCTTTCAAACTCGTCATGATCGTGGTCGTGGTCATGTCCGTTTTCGTGATGCTGTTCGTGATGTGACTTTCGAAAGGCAACTTCATTTTCAGTCGCGCTTTCAAGCCCAAGCAGGATTTCGACGGGCAAATTCCCGTTGGCGGCACGGACCAGCTTGACCGGCCTGGCGACCTGGTCGCCAACATCCTTCTCGATCCGGGTAATCGCATCATTACTGACAAGATCAGACTTGTTCAGGATAATCATGTCGGCGCAGCCAAGCTGATCCTCAAACAATTCCTCAAGCGGGCTGTCATGATCCAACGCGTCATCGTCCTCTCTCTGGCGGGCGACGGCGTCTGTATCATGAGCAAACCGCCCATCCGCCACAGCGGCGCTGTCGACCACAGTCACGACCCCGTCCACCGTGACACGCTCACGGATTTCCGGCCAGTTGAAGGCATTCACCAGCGGTTGCGGCAAGGCAAGACCCGAAGTCTCGATGACGATATGGTCGATCTCGCGATCCCGCCCAATCAGCATTTCCATGGTCGGGATGAAATCATCGGCAACCGTGCAACAGATGCAGCCATTGGTTAGTTCGACAACATCTTCTTCAGAGCAGGTTTCCACGCCACAACCCTTGAGCAGATCGCCATCGACACCCAGATCACCGAATTCATTGACGATCAACGCAATTTTCCGGCCATTTGCCGAATTCAGGAGATTTCGGATCAATGTTGTCTTCCCGGCACCTAGAAATCCGGTGACAATCGTTGCAGGTATCTTCGAACTGGTATCACTTTGCATAATTCGTTCCGATCATTCTTTTCATTTCAATTTCATCGGCAAGCCGGCAGCAACCAGGAATACCTGCGAAGCGACACCGGCAATTTCCTGATTGAGCACACCCGCATGGTCCCGGAATTCCCTGGCCATCTTGTTCTCTGGCACAATGCTCATTCCGACCTCGTTTGAGACCAGTACCACCGGCGCGGTTGGTTTACTTAGCACCTCAATCAGCCGAGTTACCTCTGCCTCAATGTCCATCTCCTTGATCATCAGGTTCGACAGCCACAAGGTCAGGCAATCGACCAGAATTGCCTTCTCGCCAGTGGATTGGAGCTTCAGCATCTCCGGCAATTCAATTGGTGCCTCGACGGTTTCCCATTGATCGCCCCGGCGCGCACGGTGGCGTTCGATCCGGTCCTTCATCTCCGAATCAAACGCTTGGGCAGTCGCCACATAAACCGGCTTCAAGCCGCTCTCTTCGACAAGATTTTCTGCAAAACTGCTTTTGCCGGAACGGGCACCACCCAAAACAAGCGTGACGCCCGGCAACTTCTTGCCCATATCAGGCCTGCCCGGTTTCGGATTGCTGGCTCGCTTCGCGTGCGAGCAACCAACCAAGGGCTCCGCCAAGTACCAGCCAGAACAATGCAGAAGCAACCATGGTCGCGGTTGCAAATTCGGCTGCCAAATTGGCTGGAACGGCACTTTCAATCGTGTCTGGATGCGGCGCGCCATAGATATGCGGTGCCACGATCAGAACCAGGCCTGCAGCCATCCATCCGATCCCTGACTTGAAAGCAAACAGCCAAAGCCCGCCTGCAGTACAAATGACAGTGGCAAGCCACCACCACTGCCGGGCTTGCAGATCACCCGCTACCATGCCGGGAAGTTCGGGCGGCAAGCCCAGATTGGGCGCCAGGACAAATGCGACGAAGCCACAAACACCCCAGACGAGCCCCGACTTGAACGAGATTTTCTCCCGCGCAATCAGGATACCGGCTGTCAGGATCATGGAGAATGCGACACCAACAAGCACATTGGAAATCACGGAGAAAAAGGTCCGCTCGAAACCGTCAGCTGGGCCCCAGGCCTCCGCTTCTCCTGCAGCTTCGGCACCTTCACTACCATGGGAATGACCTTCCGATCCGTGCGAGTGACTGCCCGTTTCGTAGGTTTCAGCTTCAAGAATTAATGGAATAACGCGATAGGATTGCGCAGCACTTGCAAATGCACCTGCAATCACCCCCGCGAAAATCGCGGCGAGCAAAATTCTGATAAGCATGGCATTACCTCAATGACAGGGAGCAACAATCGCATGACGCACATCATGCGCTGCATTGTGCAGAATGTCGGAATGGGCAAAGGCCACAAAATAAAGCAGCATGGAACCAAACAAGACAGCAAAGATTGCTGTAGGTAAAAGTTTGCCTGTCTCCAGCAGCGTGAGATCGGAACGACTAGTAGCGAGCATGACAACCTCCGTGTAGCTCTGATTTATATCCGGCAATGCAGGATTAGTTGCACTGCGCTACATCAGGCAGGTCTCCTGGCTCACGGCTCAATCGGTTGATGCCCCCCTTCCCGACATTATCTGTCAGTGGTCATGAGGCATTCCTCGCCGCAATACAGTCGCGGGGTCGGCCAGGTTCGAAACTCCCTATATGGGTCAGTTCGCCCTGTTCCCTTTTAATCCCGAGGTCTTGGACCTTGATCGGGAACCTTCTGTACAATCTGGTGTAGCGGCAAAGCCGAATTCGCGTCAACGAAAATACGGCAATTTCATGCTTTTGCGCGACTCTGTGCACCGATCTTCGCAATTTCAAGCATTTCGTCTACGTCAAGATGGTGTTCGATCGCCTCTCCAAGCTGATCAAGCGCATTTTCCAGCTCAAGGCGATAGGATACAGATCCATCGCCCGCCCCCAATTGACGTAATAGCAGGCTTCGATACTCATCGGAACCAAACAGGCCATGCAGATAGCAACCGGTTATACGTCCATCTGGACTGGATGCTCCGTCCGACCGTCCGTCAAGCGAGATAACCGGACGTTCACAATCCGGGCCCACGGTTCTACCAAGATGAATTTCATAGCCATCGAGACTGATTTTGTTT
>JBCCEP010000318.1:0-4892 GCA_039030215.1 Pseudomonadota bacterium | reverse complement strand
TTCATCCAGCAGACCGGCTGCAGTTATCAGGCTTTGGGCAATGTCGAGCAGCTTCCTGTTCTGGTTCATTGCCGACCGTCGCAGCCGGGCATAGGCCTCTTCTTCCGAAATGCCTTTTGACTGCATGAGAATGCCCTTGGCTTTTTCGATGGTTTTCCTGCCCTCAAGTTCGCTGCGGGCAGATTCCAGTTCCTGTTGGAGGCGTGCATAGGCATGGAACCGTGTGACTGCCATATCTAGGATCGGTTTGACCCTTTCCTTGCGCAAACCGTCGACCACATAGGCAGAAACGCCGGCGTCAATTGCCGCCTCGATGGATGCCTGATCGGACCGGTCGACAAACAGGGCAATCGGTCTGCGTACGGCGCGCGAGACCTGAAAGACATTTTCCAGCATGTCGCGATTGGGGTTTTCCAGATCGATGACAATGACATCCGGAGCGATATCTGCAATTTGCCGGGCAATTCCCGTGGTATCGTTTACAATCGTCACCTTGCTGTGCCCGGCATCGCGCAGGCCGGCTTCGATGATTGAAGCCCTTACCGGGTCTTCGTCGACGACCAATACCGAAAGCTCTGCACGGGAAGATTCAACGGGCATGCCTATATATTGCGCGTGCGAAATAATTGTGCAATGCAAAAAAAGTTTTTTGTGCCGGCTGTCTCAACAAGCGGATACGCTCGATCAATCTGGCGCCGAATTTTCACATACGGCATTGAATTTCTTATGCCGGGAATTGGCCTTTACCGATTTCAGCGCTATGTCTTGCCAAGATTGGAACAAGAAGAAACCGGGTTCACATGCATTCCCCTGATGCCGATATCATTTTCGCAGGTGGCGGGCTAGCCAGCTGTTTGACGGCGCTGCGAGTTTCCGAAGCGTTTCCAGAAAAGTCGATCCTAATCATTGAGGCGGGAGATCAGCTTTGCGGCAATCATACCTGGTCATTTCATCGTACTGATCTGAATGCCGAAGAATTCAAGCTGGTGGAGCCCATGATTGCCTATCGGTGGCCGGGCCAGCAGGTGATTTTTCCCGACTTCCATCGAAAGCTAAGCACCGGCTATGCCAGCCTTACCTCTGAATCTGTCAGAAACCACGTGAAGAAGAGAAAGAACATTGCCACCAAGGCAAAGCGTGCAATCGCCGAAATTCACGAGACCTCGGTGACGCTTGAAGACGGTCAAGCACTCAACGCACCCTGCATAATCGACGGCAGGGGGTTTCGCCCGGATGAAGCGATGATCCTCGGGTTTCAGAAGTTTATCGGTTTGGAACTCGAGCTGGAAGAACCGCATGGAGAAGCCATTCCGACCATAATGGATGCATCGGTGGAGCAGTTTGACGGATACCGGTTTGTGTACACGCTGCCCTTTGATGATCGAACCGTACTGATCGAGGATACAAGATATAGTGATCATGCCACGCTGGATGAAAAATCCATCGTTGCGGATATCAAGGATTATGCCCGATCAAAGGGCTGGAAGATCAAGAAAATCGTGCGGCAGGAAGATGGGGTGCTGCCGATCACGCTTGGCCATGATTGTGGGCGTTTTTGGCGTGACTGCCCGGCCGAGACTGCGCCCATCGGTTTGCGGGCAGGGCTGTTCCATCCCACCACCGGTTACAGCCTCCCCAATTCGGTGAAGCTTGCCGGAAAGATAGCTGCGATCGAGGGGCCAATGACGACTGGCGCAGTCAGGGAGCTGGTCGAAGCGCATGCACACCAGTTGTCGCGTCAGCAATCCTTCTACCGATTTCTAAATCGGATGCTTTTCAAGGCGGCAGAGCCCGGTCTTCGCTGGAAAGTGCTTTCGCGTTTCTACAAGTTATCTCAAGGTCTTATAGAGAGATTTTACTCTGATAATCTAACCTTTGCCGACCGATCCCGGATCCTGATTGGCAAGCCGCCGGTACCGGTCTCTGCGGCGATTAGTTGTATCAGCGAGAAGTCGGTCTTCCAGAAAACTGAATTGGCGTAGAATTTTGGCAAACTATGATGCGATCGTGGTCGGAGCGGGCTTTGGTGGATTGGCGTTGGCTATCCGTCTGCAAAGTGCCGGGAAGAAGACCCTCCTTATCGAAAAACGCGACAAGCCTGGCGGCCGCGCCTATGTCTATGAACAGGATGGATTCAAATTCGATGCCGGTCCGACCGTCATAACCGACCCTGCCGCACTGGAAGAACTTTGGTCGCTTTCAGGGCGTAAACTGTCCGATTATGTAAGCCTGATGCCGGTCGATCCGTTTTACCGCCTGATGTGGGAGGACGGTTCAATATTCGATTACAGCGATGACCAGGATAAGATGGATTCGCAAATTGCGGATTTTGCGCCTGCGGATGTCGATGGATATCGGAGATTTCTGACCTATTCGCAGGATTTGTATCACGAGGGTTATGAAAAGCTGGGCGCTGTGCCGTTTCTGCATTTTCGGCAGATGATCATGGCTGCCCCGCAATTGGTCCGCCTACAAAGCTATCGATCCGTATACTCAAAGGTAGCTTCCTATATTTCGGACGACAAACTGCGACAGGCCTTTTCCTTTCATTCGCTTTTGGTTGGTGGAAATCCGTTCACAGCATCTTCCATCTACGCGCTCATTCACGCGCTTGAGCGTAAAGGTGGCGTCTGGTTCGCAAAAGGGGGCACTGGTGCCTTGGTAGACGGCATGGTGCGGCTTTTTGAAGATATGGGCGGGGAAACAATACTGGGAACGAGCGTTTCAAGGTTTCTGACCGACGGGGATCGGATCAGCGGCGTAGAAGCGGGCGGCAAGACCTATATGAGCGACGTCGTCGCCAGTAATGCCGACATAGTGCACAATTACGAACGCCTCTTGGGTGGAACCGCTCATGGTTCTGCTGTAGCGGATCGCATGAAGCGGTATAGCTATTCCATGTCGCTCTTTGTCATCTATTTCGGCCTGAAAGGTGGGCCCGACGATTTGAAGCACCACGTGGTCTTGTTCGGCAACCGGTACCGCGAACTGATTTCCGAGATTTTCAGCGGGCCGGACTTGCCGGAGGATTTTTCGTTGTATCTGCACTGCCCGACTGTTTCGGATGACAGCCTGGCGCCGGAAGGGTGTAGTGCTTATTACGTTCTGTCTCCAGTGCCGCATCTCGGAAATGCGGCGATTGACTGGAAGACTGCGGGCCCGGTCTATCGCGACAAAATTCTCGCCTATCTGGAAAAGCAGTGCATACCGAATTTGAACGAGCGCCTGGTGACCAGCAGAATATTTACGCCGAGTGATTTTCAGACCGAACTCAATTCACATCTTGGGTCTGCATTTTCCGTTGAGCCGCGCCTTACCCAATCTGCATGGTTCAGACCGCATAACCAGGACAGCAAATTCAAGAACCTGTTCTTTGTCGGCGCTGGTACACATCCTGGTGCCGGTATTCCGGGCGTCGTTGCCTCAGCCAAAGCCACGGCAAGTATCATGTTGCAGGATGATAAGGCATGACCGATGCAACAAGATCCATCGATCACCTAGTTACAGTCAGTGAAGAATCAATCGCCAAGGGGTCCAAGAGTTTTGCGCTTGCCTCAAAGCTGTTACCAGCGGAAATGCGGCGCGACGTCGTCATGTTATATGCCTGGTGCCGCTATGCCGATGACGTGATTGACGGGCAAGTGGCCGGATTCAAGGCTGCAGATAGCGAGCAAACGGATGAATCCGTAAGGTTGCGTGATCTGGAGGACCGCACCCGTAATGCGCTTGCTGGCAAGCCTGACGATGATCCTGTCTTTCTGGCCCTCGGCCATATCGCGAAGAAGAATAAATTCGATCAACGGCACCCGCTCGAACTTATCGACGGTTTCAGAATGGATGTCGAGGGACGCCAATACCGGGCGTTATCGGATACATTGGACTATTGCTATCACGTCGCCGGGGTGGTCGGTGTGATGATGGCTGGCCTTATGGGTGTAGAAACGGAAGAAGCATTGGACAGGGCAAGCGATTTGGGCATTGCCTTTCAGTTGACGAACATATCGCGGGACATTTTCGATGATGCGGCGATCGGCCGGGTCTACCTGCCTTCCGAATGGCTCGAGAAATTTGATCTGGATGTTTCAAATATTGGGGATTCCGAGAACCGCCAAACCGTCTATCAAATGGCGCTGTTATTGCTGGAGGAGGCGGATAAGTACTACGCTTCCGCACGATATGGTTATTCGGCGCTACCCTGGCGCGCGCGCTGGTCGATTGCGTCAGCTGGAAGAATTTACCGTGAGATCGGCGTCATCATCAGACATTCCGGTCCGGATGTGTGGCAAACGCGTATTTCGACCTCCACACCAAAAAAACTGATGCTGGTTCTTCTGGCGTTGTGGGATTCGTTGTTTCCGGCAGGGCAGACGTCAGGTGAAAAACGCGCAGGTCTATATCAACGACCCATTGCAGCCGGGTAAATTTGTTATTTTGAGACCGCGTCCTCTTCGGATTCATACATCTCGAGCTTCAGTTCGGCCTGGTTTTCCCGCAATTCGCTTTTCAGACTTTCTATTTTTGGTGCCCACAGGAAGCCGAAGGAGACACAACCATCCCGGCCTTTCACAGCGTGGTGAAGCCGATGGGCCTGATAGATACGTTTTGCATATCCGCTCTTGGGAACGACACGGAAAGGCCAACGCTGATGGACCAGTCCGTCATGGGCGACAAAATACAACACCCCATAAAGGGTCATTCCGATCGCAATCCACCAAAGTGGATCGTAGTAATTTGCGCCCAGGTAGAAAAGCACGATTGAGATGCCGGCAAAGACGACAGCAAACAGGTCATTTTTCTCAAAACTGTCCTTGTGGGGCACGTGGTGAGATTTATGCCAGCCCCAGGCCCAGCCATGCATGATGTATTTGTGGGTAAACCAGGCCACAAATTCC
>JBCCEP010000317.1:0-4909 GCA_039030215.1 Pseudomonadota bacterium | reverse complement strand
AGACAACTGAACCGCGCGGGTTATAGAGCGAACTCTTGTGCAGTGCAAGGGCTTCGTGTGCGAAGTTTCGTGCTCCTGCATACAATTTGTACGGGATCTCCGTTTACAAGAACCCGCCGGAACCGGCGGGTCTCATAACGCATGAAATTTTCGCTCCGTTACAGGCAATGGCTGGAAATACAGCCTTGATTACGCCTATTTGGCCGGGGCGACCACCATCATCATCTGGCGGCCCTCCATTTTCGGAGAGGCTTCAACCTTGGAAATCTCGGCGATCTCGTCCCGGGCCCGCATCAATACTTCAAGCCCAAGCTCCTGGTGTGCCATTTCGCGGCCTCTGAAACGCATGGTCAATTTGACCTTGTCGCCATCTTCCAGAAACTTCCGAACCGAACGCATTTTCACTTCATAATCGTGAACGTCGATATTCGGACGCATCTTGATCTCTTTGACCTCTTGCGTCTTCTGGCGCTTGCGTTGTTCGGCTGCTTTTTTCTGGGCTTGGTATTTATATTTGCCCAAATCTAGAATTTTGCAGATCGGTGGATCATTGTTTGGCGAGATTTCAACCAGGTCCAGGCCGACTTCTTCTGCCATTGCCAATGCGGCTTCGGTGTCGATAACCCCTCTGTTCTCACCTTCTGCATCAATTAACTGTATGTTTGGTACGCGGATGTCTTGGTTGGATCTTGGTCCATCTTTGACAGGTGCTTGTGCTCTATGCGGTCTGCGAATGGTCGTATACTCCTTGATGTTTCGTCAAATGCTAAAAGGCAGTGTCCGGCAAAATTCTTAATCCCGCAGCACCGCCTGTAATTCGAATAGCACGAAATAGTGTCAAAATCACATGAAAATCCTTAAACAGGCAATGTAAATTTAAAAACAGGGTTTTTTTGCCAGGGAGACGGGAATTGGACGCAGAAACTCAGAACAAGATGGAAGTCGGGGCCGGGCAGGAAAGCCGCTCGATCACTGTTCGCAGCAGGCCCGGTTCCAATCCCGGATTCGTATGGCTTGGCGGCTATCGCTCTGACATGGCCGGAACCAAGGCGCAGGCAATGGATGAATGGTGCGCCAGGACCGGACATGCCTATTGCCGCCATGATTACTCCGGCCACGGAGCTTCGGGAGGTGAATTCAAGGATGGAACCATTTCGAAATGGCTTGAGGAAAGTCTTGCCGTCTTTGATCGTTTTAGCTCGGGTCCGCAAATTCTGATCGGTTCTTCCATGGGCGCCTGGATTGCCCTGCGCATGGCGCAGGAGCTTGCAAAACGGGGTGAATCCGACAGGTTGCACGCAATGTTGTTGATTGCGCCAGCGCCTGATTTTACGCACGAATTGATGGCGCCGCAGATGACGAAAGAGCAATTTGCCGAATTGGAGGAGAACGGATTCCTGGAAGAGCCGTCGGAATATTCCGACGAACCCAACATTTACACCAAAGCCTTATTCGATGATGGCGAGAAAAACCGGGTCATGGCCGGTAAGATCGATACAGGTTGCCCTGTCCACATCCTGCAGGGGATGGAAGATCCCGATGTTCCCTGGCAGCATGCAATGAAACTGACAGAGTTCTTGCCAGGCGAGAATGTCTCAATGACGTTGGTGAAGGATGCCGACCACCGTCTCTCGCGGGAGGGCGATATTGCGTTGATACTGGGATTGGCCGAAATCTTGGCCCAGGAGCAAATATCTGATTGACTTGGTTGTACCGGAACGATTGACTGACTTCGTCCATAAGTTCGGATTTCTGCAGAATGAGTAATCTCCCGGAAAAAATGAGTGGCGTCCTGCTGACTGGTCATGGCGGATTTGAGAAGCTCGAATATCGTGACGATATCAATGTGCCTGAATTGGGCCACGGCGACGTCCTGATACGGGTGCGTGCGGCGGCGGTAAACAATACCGATCTCAATACAAGAAAAGGCTGGTATTCAAAGGGCGATGGCGATGCCGCTGACGCTAGCTGGTCGGGCAATGCCTTGAAATTCCCGTTCGTTCAGGGCGCAGATGTTTGCGGGGAAATCGCAGCCGTTGGGAACGGCGTTGATGCCAACCGGATTAGCGAACGGGTGATCATCGAACCCTGCTTGCACGAAGTCGACGGCAGGACAGTCGATCCCCCTTGGTATTTCGGTTCGGAGTGCAATGGCGGATTTGCCCAATATACCAAGGTGGCTGCCCGCTATGCTCACACCATCGATACCGACCTTAGTAATGTGGAGCTGGCCTCGTTTCCCTGCTCCTATTCGACCGCTGAGAACATGCTGACGCGTGCCGGCCTGACTTCAAACGAAAGGGTGCTGGTCACCGGTGCTTCGGGCGGGGTTGGTTCCGCCGCCATTCAATTGGCAAAGGCGCGCGGAGCCGAAGTGGTTGCCGTTACCTCTGCCTCGAAAGCTGAAGCAATCCGCCAGATTGGTGCAGACGATATCCTGGACCGCGATGATGATCTCCTAGAAATCCTTGGGCGAAACAGCATCGATGTCGTCGCCGATCTTGTCGCCGGCCCGCAATGGCCGGCGCTGCTGGATATCTTGCGGCCGGGCGGTCGTTATACGGTATCCGGTGCCATTGCCGGTCCGATCGTGGAGCTCGACGTACGGACCCTCTACCTGAAGGATCTGAGCTTCTTCGGATGTACGGTGTTGGAGCCCGTGGTGTTTCCCAATCTGGTCAGGCTGATCGAGACCGCCAGGATCATGCCTCTGGTTGCCGAGACTTTTCCCCTTGCCGAAATCGTCAGCGCCCAAACGGCTTTCGAGAAGAAGGCGCATATCGGAAAGATCGTTTTGGAGGTAAATTAACCGATAGAACATCCTTGATCAGTGATAATCGCTGTAATTTTACCAGTAAACAGCACATTTCACTAACTGGTTTTGATACCCGCTTCCGCCGGTAAAGCTCGATTAATCCGGATTGTGTGAATTGATGTTATCCTCGATAAAAACGATATTTATGTAACAGCCTTATTTGAATTAATTGGACAGGAGTATCTCATGGGAATGTTCAACCGGTTGCTGGACCGGATCGGGCATGGAATGGCAAAGGCCCTCTCCCATCAGGTTTCGGGTTACGAACCCTATACGCCTTCGGATTACGACACGCTCTGGGCGACCCTGCAGCCCGGCGATATTTTACTGGTTGAAGGCAACCAGCTGGTCTCTTCGACAATCAAATACCTGACAAATTCCACCTGGAGCCATTCGGCGATTTATGTCGGCCATGTCCTGCCGCGTCCCGCCGACGGTTCCGAACGTCCGCGCCTTGTCGAGTCGATCCTGGGCGAAGGCTGCATCGCGGTCCCGCTCTCGCGCTACTCAACCTACAATACCCGGATCTGCCGCCCGGTTGGCCTCACCCCGGATGATCGCAAGAAGGTCGTCGATTTCATGATCTCCAAGATCGGGACCCAATACGATCTGCGAAACATTTTTGACCTATTGCGCTACTTCTTCCCGATCCCCGTCCCGTCCCGCTTCCGGCGCCAGATGATTGCCTTTGGTTCCGGCGAGCCCAGCAAGGCGATCTGCTCGTCGCTGATTGCCCAGGCGTTTCAATCGGTCAAATACCCCATACTTCCCGAGGTTACCCGCGCGCCCGGCCGGGCATCGGCGGAGTCGCGCTATTCGCGCCGCGAGATCCTGCACATCCGACACCATTCCCTGTTTGCCCCGCGCGATTTTGATCTCTCCCCCTATTTCCAGATCGTCAAACCCACCATCGAGGCCGGCTTCGACTACAAGAAATTGCATTTCAGCGGCAAGATATCCGACCGTGATGTGCTCAGAAGTCCGCCATCAGAATCCGGCGATACGCCCGACACCGCTGATTCTGGCGCCGGGAGCTAACCAAGTCACTGGCAAAGCAGGTAGGTGCAGTTGCGCCCGTGGCATCCCAGGTCGAAGTGAAAATGGGTGCGATGGGCTGCATCCGCATCCGGCCCCAACACGGTGGTGAACATTTCACACGCCTTCGCATGGCTTCTCGCCAGGAACTCCGCTTCCTTGTTTTCGGCTCTCTCCACCGGATCTTTCGGCTCTGCCTCTGCTTGCGCCTCCGCACCCTCGCCTTCCTGCGCCGCGCTTGCTGCAGTGATATGCGGCCAGTCTTCCTCTACCGAGATCGTGGTTCCATCTTCCAGCTTGAATGCCGTGATATCGATCGCATTTGCAAACGAATGTTCTGATAGTTTTCCTTCCCGCGCCCGGTTGCGCCGCCGGCACTGATATCCCGGCCCGGTCACCATCGTCTTGATCGGCGATCCATAGATATCCCTGGCGATTTCCGACGCCGCATCGGCAAATCCGGCAACCGCCGTGGCGGTCTTGCAGTTCATGGTCACCGTCTGGCTGAACTCGATCTTGTCCCCGCCGTTCATTGCGGTGATTTCCAGCGGCGACCTTTCCCCGCATTGGCCTTCTGCCAGCGGCTTGCCGATTTTTCCTGTCACCGTGCCATCCAGCAGCGCCGGGCACGACGACTGGTAGACCCGCACCGGATCGGCTGGTAGTTTTTTTGTTTCCTGGGTTGCGGCCGGTCTTTCGGGCCGCTTCGTCGGCACCGGCAGCTCCGCCTGCCCCTTGGCCGGCGCTGACAGCAGGGTTGAAAGGGCGGCCAGCATCAGGGCTTGTGCAATTTTCCTCATTAATCCTGCTTCGCACACCTGTTTCGACCGGGCAAGCCTGTTGGCGCTTATGTTTGGTTTTGCGTGGAGCAGGTAGCATCGTTTTCACGCCTGTACCAATACCCTGCAATCCAGTTTGAGACGGCGCATGATGTTTCGGGTAGCCGTATATCGACTTCAGCCACATCCTGCGTGCTAACCTGTCACCGACAATACTTGGATCTACGGCAAAAGACCGACCTTCATATGCACTAACTGCCTCGGCGGTCGTGTACCTGTT
>JBCCEP010000316.1:0-4944 GCA_039030215.1 Pseudomonadota bacterium | reverse complement strand
GGGAGTCATGTATCGGTGATGATCCCGACCATCCACGAAGCTGATTGCCATCCCGCCAACATTTCACAATGCCACCGGACACCGCTGCATGCTTAAACGTTGCTAAAGCCTGAAAATTCTGTGATCCGACACAGATCACCGGGATGGATCTTCCATAAATCTCCTCAGCAACAACAACGCCTACGGAAATTATTTCTTCCTCACGCTCAAAAACCAACGCGGCTGGATGATTACCATTCAAAATAAGTTCGAGGATTATGCCGCTTCCTGAACTTGACCCCCTGCTGCCGGGAATTGCCAAAATTTTGCCGGCAAGCGTTTGCCCGGACAAGGGATGATGTTGATCAATCACCCGACCGGTCGTGCTCTCGACACCACCCCAGAAGCTTAATGGAGTATTGCTATAGACAATTTCACCAGATGCCTGACCTGAAACCAGTGCCCTGCCCGAAATCTCCATTGCGCCATCAGCTCCGCCCATGGGCAAATACCTCGATCTGCAACAAGTTCATTACAGGATTCATGCCCACCAGGCCGGTTTCCTCGTCAGAAACGATTGAATGCCATGTGCAGCTTCCTCGCCTTCCCAGATATCGGCCAACCGACGAATGGTGTCATCAATGACCTCGTCATCAATCCGGGGACCGAGCGCTCGGGTCAACGCCTTGGCAGCCGCGACAGCCTTGGGTGCGGTACTGAGATAGGGAACTATTTCGGCCTCGACGCTAGCTTTAAGCACATCGCTGTTCACCGCTTGTGCAATCACGCCAAGTGTCATTGCTTCCGACGCATCGAAAATACGCGCCGACATCAAGACGCGGCGGGCATTGCTCTCGCCCATCCGGGCCAGCACATAGGGCCCAATCGTTGCCGGTATCAATCCCAGCGTGGTTTCGGTCAATCCAAATTTTGTGCTGTTGTCGGCGATGGCGGTATCACATA
Source organism: Pseudomonadota bacterium (assembly GCA_039030215.1). Classification (GTDB taxonomy): domain Bacteria; phylum Pseudomonadota; class Alphaproteobacteria; order Rhizobiales; family Rhizobiaceae; genus BOKV01. The sequence continues at coordinate 4,002 of JBCCEP010000316.1, read as the reverse complement.
TACACGCTAATCCGACACCACCGCCAAACGCGCCGCCATGGATTTGACCAATCAGGGGTTTGGGTAGCTCATTAAGCGCTTTCAGCATCAGGGCAAGTTTACGAGCCTCCCGCATGCGCTGCTCGCGGTCCGCATCAATCTGTTCCTTCATCCAGTTCAGATCGCCACCGGCACAGAATACTTTCCCGGTTCCTGACAACACAACCGCTCGTAACGATTCGTCATTTCCGAGGATTTCAGCCATGTTGGTCAGTTCATCAATCATCAGCGATGACAGCGCATTGCGTTTCTCCGGTTGGTTGAGTCTGACATACGCAACCCCGCGGTCATCAATCGTAATCTCAAGGGCCTTATATTCGTTCATGGTTGTGACCTCAGCGTGTTCGCAAACAAGCTGGCATCATCCAGCCGAGAAAGATCAATGCCGGTTTCATATCCACGATCATGAAGCATCTTCACGACACTTTCAGTCGCAACATTACCCTTTGCCCCTGGCGCATAAGGGCAACCTCCCAGGCCAGCAACGGAAGCATCAAAAACCCTCATTCCGAATTCAAGGCAAACCTCGATATTGTCAAGGGCACGTCCTTTCGTATCATGAAAGTGACCCGCCAGCAGTACTGCCGGTACCTGGTCGGCAACCACACCTAACATGACCTTTGCAGAATCCGGTGTAGCCGCACCGATCGTATCGCCAAGACTGACCTGATAGCACCCCATGTCGATGAGCGCACCGGAAACCCGTGCAACCTGCTCAGGCGGTGTCGGGCCGTCATAAGGGCAATCAGTCACGCAGGAAACATAACCCCTCACCGGAATGTCAGCCGATTGGCCGGCCTCGATCACCGGCTCGAAACGCGCCAGGCTTTCATCAATAGAGCAGTTGATGTTCTTCTGGCTAAATCCTTCCGACGCGGATGCAAACACCGCCACCTCATCGCATTTTGCAGCCACGGCAGCTTCAAATCCGCGCAAATTTGGAGTCAATGCCGCGTAGCTGACACCGCTCTTTCTATTGATACCAGCCATGACCTCCGTAGCATCCGCCATTTGGGGAACCCATTTCGGACTGACGAAACTGGTCACTTCGATTTTGGCAAAGCGACAATCTGAAAGCTTGTCCACAAGCTCAATCTTGTCCTGCGCACTGATCAGATTTTGTTCATTCTGCAATCCGTCGCGCGGCGACACTTCGAAAATTGTCACATGCTCAACCATCTTCATTTTCCAATGAAACCAGCAACACGCCTTCGGCAACCTGATCACCGGCGCTTGCCAGAAATTCGCTGATCCGGCCATCACGCGGCGCAGTCAATGTGTGCTCCATTTTCATCGCTTCCAAAATCAACAGCGGTTCGCCGCGGGTGATTTCCTGGCCGCTCTCGGCCAGCACAACCTTTACCGTGCCTGGCATGGGCGCGAATACCGTGTCTCCTCCACTTGGATCAGCACTTGCGCTGGAAAGGGCATCCGGCAACTGAAAATTAAAACTCGACCCATCGACAAACACTGTCACCGTCGTCTCGGTCGCGAATATGTCTGCCAAAATTCGAATGCCGTTATGCGCTATGCGATATGCCAAGTGATCGGTTGCCTCGATTTCAAGGGTGACATCTTCAACGCCACCTTCAACCCGATACTTATCTTTTCCGAGGGTCGTAACCTGACGCTCAATTTCCATTTCACCGAATTCAATCGCCAAATACTGCTTGGCATCAGTCCAATGTCGCCATCCGGCCAGCATGTCCCAAGGGTCGGTTCCTGTTCGTCGCCTCAAGAGTCCAAGTCCGCCGAGAACGGCCAGCGCGATAATTTTTTCAGGCGGTTCCGGATGCTTGTCCGTCAGGTCAGGATTGCGCCCTATCAATCCAGTATCGACTTCACCTTGGGTGAAATCCTGATTCCTCGACAGATTGACTAGAAATTCCAGATTGGTCTCAGGCCCGACGGTTTTGGTATCTGCAAGCGCCGAAGAAAGCATGTTGAGTGCAGTGACGCGATTTTGTCCATGCACAATGACCTTGGCGATCATCGGATCATACCAGGGGCTGATTTCATCACCCTGTCGTACGCCGCTATCCACCCTGACGGACCCTCTGGCAAATTCCGTGGCTTCGGGAAAGGAGAGAAACTCGAGCACACCGGTCGAAGGCAGAAACCCCTTATAGACATCCTCGGCATATACCCGAGCCTCGAACGACCAGCCATCAATTACCAGATCGTCCTGCCCGAACGGCAACGCTTCGCCACTGGCCACGCGCAATTGCAGTTCAACCAGATCCAGCCCGGTAATTGCCTCCGTTACCGGGTGCTCAACCTGGAGCCGCGTATTCATTTCCATGAACCAGAACCCGTCTTCTCTTGGCGGCCCCGACCCATCGACGATGAACTCGACCGTCCCGGCACCTGCATATCCAATCGCCTTCGCCGCATTGACAGCAGCCTCGCCCATGGCTTCCCGCACTTCTGTCGTCATGCCTGGTGCTGGTGCTTCTTCAATGACCTTCTGGTGCCGGCGCTGCAGCGAGCAGTCACGTTCAAACAGATGAACAACATTGCCGTACTGATCACCGAAGACCTGGATTTCTATGTGACGTGGTTTCGTAATGTATTTCTCAATCAGACAGGCGCCATCGCCGAAACTTGCCAGACCTTCCCGTTGTGCACCTTCCAGTGCAGAGACAAAATCCACCGGTCTCTCAACCAGCCGCATTCCCTTCCCGCCGCCACCGGCACGCGCTTTTATCAATACCGGATAGCCAATTCTGTCAGCTTCAGCAGCAAGAAAGTCCGCTTCCTGCCGCTCGCCGTGATATCCCGGCACCACCGGAACGCCTGCCTTGATCATCAGGTTCTTGGCAGCGTCCTTGAGACCCATGGCGCGTATGGCCTCTGCGGACGGACCGATAAAAATCAATCCCGCCGCCTCAACCGCCTCGACGAATTCGGGATTTTCGCTCAGAAACCCGTAACCGGGATGAATTGCCTGCGCGCCCGTATTCAGGGCGGCAGCGATAATCTGCTCCGAATTGAGATAGCTTTCAGCCGCTTGCGGAGGTCCGATATGAACGGCCTCATCTGCAAGCGCCACATGCTTCGAATCCGCATCAGCATCGGAAAAAACCGCAACCGTCCGGACGCCCAGCCGCTTGGCGGTCGCTAACACTCTGCAGGCAATCTCTCCACGATTTGCGATGAGGATTTTTGCGAACACGAACCGCTCCCCTACATCCGGAAAACGCCAAAAGACGTGTCCTCTATCGGTGCGTTTAAGGCAGCCGACAAGGAAAGCGCCAGAACCTCCCTCGTCTTGCGCGGATCGATAATCCCGTCATCCCACAATCTGGCTGAGGCATAGAGTGGATGGGACTGCTCCTCGAACATGTCGATTGTCGGTTGCTTGAATGTGGCCTCTTCCGTTTCGCTCCAGCTTCCGCCAGTACGCTCTATGCTGTCACGTTTGACGGTTGCCAGAACGCCTGCCGCCTGCTCGCCACCCATTACCGAGATGCGGCTGTTCGGCCAGGTCCACAAAAATCGCGGTGAGTAGGCACGGCCGCACATGCCGTAATTGCCCGCACCAAAAGAGCCGCCAATGATGAAGGTGATTTTTGGTACTTTCGACGTTGCGACCGCGGTAACGAGTTTTGCACCGTCCTTGGCGATGCCACCGCTCTCATAATCCTTGCCGACCATGAAGCCGGTAATGTTCTGCAGAAACACCAAGGGAATTTTCCGCTGACTGCAAAGTTCGACGAAATGCGCGCCCTTGAGCGCGGATTCGGAGAACAGCACGCCATTATTCCCGATGATGCCAACGGGCATTCCCATTACATAACCAAATCCGCATACCAGTGTCGTTCCATAGCGCGCCTTGAATTCATCAAACCTGGAACCGTCCGTGATACGTGCGATAATCTCGCGAACATCATAGGGTATTTTCAGGTCCGCAGGCACAATGCCGGGAATCTCGTCCGGATCGTAAAGCGGCGCTTCGGCTTC
>JBCCEP010000315.1:0-4945 GCA_039030215.1 Pseudomonadota bacterium | reverse complement strand
CCGGCTTTTCTGTGCAGGCAGACCGATCTGCTGGTGGCTGCTGCTGAGACCGGTTCGGTAATCAACATCAAAAAAGGTCAGTTTCTGGCCCCCTGGGACATGACCAATGTCGTGTCAAAAGTAACAGAGACCGGTAATCCGAAGGTGTTGCTGACCGAGCGTGGTGCCTCATTCGGCTACAATACACTTGTATCCGACATGCGTTCCCTACCGATCATGGCAAAGACCGGCGCGCCGGTAATCTTCGATGCTACCCATTCGGTCCAAAGTCCGGGAGGGCAGGGGGCTTCAACAGGTGGTGACAGAACAATGGTGCCCTATCTCTCACGGGCTGCTGTGGCGGCTGGCGTTGCCGGCGTTTTCATCGAAACCCACGAGGATCCCGACAACGCCCCTTCAGATGGACCAAACATGGTTCCGATAGATGAGATGAAATCGCTTCTGGAGCAGCTGATAGCGATAGATAATGTCGTGAAGAATTAAAATCGGATCGATACCGCTGATACAGTTCAGAATCCAACTTTTATCGCTTTATTGCTTCTGTCACGTGTCGAGGCTAGAACCACCCAAATCACTTCATCAAATATTTAGGATCTTATTCATGACTGCTATTATTGACGTAACCGCGCGCGAAATTCTTGATTCACGCGGCAACCCCACCGTGGAAGTGGATGTTGTACTCGAAGACGGCTCGATGGGCCGTGCGGCTGTGCCATCGGGAGCTTCGACCGGCGCCCATGAGGCGGTGGAACTGCGCGATGGTGGTGAGAGAGATATCTCGGCAAGGGCGTGCAAAAAGCAGTTTCAGCGGTCAATGGAGAAATCCTGGAAACGATCGGCGGCATGGAAGCAGAAAACCAGCTTGCTATAGATCAGGCCATGATCGATCTGGATGGGACACCCAATAAAGGTCGGCTTGGTGCAAACGCTATTTTGGGCGCCTCTTTGGCGGTTGCAAAAGCTGCTTCCGAAGCTGCCGGCCTGCCACTTTATCGCTATGTTGGCGGAGCTGGTGCGCATGTTCTGCCTGTTCCGATGATGAATATCATCAATGGTGGCGCGCATGCTGATAATCCGATCGATTTTCAGGAGTTCATGATCATGCCAATCGGAGCATCATCGCTTCTGGAAGCAGTTCGCATGGGTGCAGAGACCTTTCACACCCTGAAGAAGAACCTTTCAAAGGCCGGCGAAAACACCAGCGTGGGCGATGAAGGCGGATTTGCACCAAATCTGAAGAGTGCTATTGCGGCGCTGGATTTCATCATGACATCGATCGAGAATGCCGGGTTCAAGCCGGGCACTGAAATGGGCATCGCGCTTGATTGTGCGGCAACCGAATTCTGCCAGGACGGGAATTACGTCTATGAAGGTGAAGGCAAGACCCGGAACGGACAGGAGCAGGCTGAGTATCTTGCATCGCTGGTCGATCAATACCCGATCATATCCATCGAGGACGGCATGTCCGAGGATGATTGGGAAGGCTGGAAGATACTGACAGAGCTAGCAGGTGATAAATGTCAGTTGGTAGGCGATGACCTGTTCGTGACGAATTCGCAGCGTCTTCGAGATGGCATTGCCATGGGCGTGGCCAATTCAATTCTGGTCAAGGTCAACCAGATTGGGACGCTTTCTGAAACGCTGGATGCCGTGGAGACCGCCCACCGGGCTGGTTATACATCGGTGATGTCACACCGGTCAGGCGAGACAGAAGATGCCACTATTGCTGATCTGGCGGTCGCCACAAATTGCGGACAGATCAAGACCGGATCGCTTGCGCGCTCCGACCGTCTGGCAAAATACAATCAATTGATCCGTATTGAGGAAGAGCTCGGACCGGTCGCCAAATATGCTGGAACCAGCATACTAAAAGCAGTCTGATTTCCGGCGGGAAGGGATTGCGTGACGACGAGATACGAAAGGCATTCCGGGAGACAGGAGAATCCTGTCGGGCACTTGGTTCGGATTTTACGGCTCGGCTTTGTCATGTCATCGCATCACGATTGACCAAGGACGGTGTCGTCGGAAATGCTATTCTAAATTGGCAGGGGGATGCTTCCAACAAAGGCGATATCGTTGCCATCAGATTGGCAGGTGCCCTTCATTCCCTTGTCATTACAGGTGCGGATCAGGCGTTGGCGCAGGTCTATCCGCCAAACTTGCCGCCAACTGATGACGACGCGTTTTGGAATGTCCTTTCTGCGAGCTTGGATACCCACGGTGAAGCCATCGTTGAAAGGTTGCAGTTTGCGCCGCAAACAAATGAAATCAGACGCTCTTCGGCAATTCATGCCGGCCTGATGGAGATAGGCCGCAGATTCAAACTGCCGCTTGTCCTGTCGGAAATAGGCGCCAGTGCCGGCCTGAACTTGCTTTGCGACCAATATCAGCATGAATTTTCATCGGTGCGTTGCGGTAATCTCAATTCGCCAATTGTTTTTGTACCTGAGATGAAGGGAAGTATTCCGGCACTTACCGAGATCCAGATTGCAGATCGATCCGGCTGTGATTTAAATCCATTGGATATCAACTCGGCAAAAGATATGGACCGGCTTCGCTCTTACATCTGGCCGGATCAAATAGCTCGCCACGAACAGCTGAACCATGCCATTCAGATCGGGCGATCCATGAACCTTGAAGGGCTGGTTGTCGCGTGTGAAGCCAGCGAATGGCTGGAGCAAAGGCTAGGGAAAAGGTGGCAAGGATTTGCCCATGTAATCTTTCATTCGATTGCCTGGCAGTACTTCCCCAAACACATTCAGGATCAATGTCAAAGGTTTATCGAACAAGCCGGAGAGCAGGCTGATGCAACTTCACCGATCGCCTGGCTATCGGTCGAGGCCGCAGGCGATAGCGCGGAAATTCGTCTGAGAGATTGGCCGGACAACCAGGACATAATACTGGGCCAAGCAGACTTTCACGGCAGATGGCTGGATTGGACCGGGTGTTGAGCGTCGATTATTAACTTTCAACGCGATTTTCAGCATTCATAAACCCGACGTTAAGCAACCTTGTTCATTATGTTCGAACTAGTAATGAGTAGGGGTCTTGAGACTTGTCAACCCGCCAAAAAAGGAACAGCAAGTGGTCCAGCTATGCTGTTCCAGCATTCTGTGCGCTTTTGTTATCCTATTTTATCTATCACGCAATGAATGGTCGCTACGGCACCCAATCGCTTGCCAAACTGGCAGATGAAACGCGCCATCTGGAGTTTGAATTGGCTGCTCTAACCTCCGAGCGCATCAAACTGGAAGCGCGCGTGCTGCTATTGCATGACGGCACGCTTGAAAGGGACATGCTTGATGAAGTGGCGCGCAATACGCTCAACCTGCTGGCGCCCGATGAAATTGCGATTTTGAAGACACCTTCCACGAGCGCAGAATAGAAGATTTCCTAAAATTAACTGAAATCAAGTTAATACCAGAAAATTCCTGTTTAATTAGACGATTAGCGAATGCTAGCCATGCGCAAATTGCAATTGTCATATCGAAACTATGCGATAATGTAATAGCAGAATTAGTAAGCAAACAGGCATCATTCTTGAAAAACGGCAAATAACAATGCCGCAAACGAAATTCATCCGTTCCGCGATCGGAATGGATGAAAAATCCACCGGGAGGGGATAAATGGCTACCAGGCCCAAGAAGTCTGACAGCGCGACGTCACGCAAATCCGCAGCGTCCGCGCTTCCTACAGCGGTAAAGGCACCAAAACCTGCAACCTTCAGCAAAGAGCAGGAACTGGAAGCCTACCGCGAAATGCTGCTGATCCGCAGATTTGAGGAAAAGGCCGGGCAGCTCTATGGCATGGGTTTCATCGGCGGTTTCTGTCACCTTTACATCGGTCAGGAAGCCGTGGTCACCGGAGTACAGATGGCACTAACCGAAGGCGACCAGGTCATTACCGGATATCGTGATCACGGCCACATGCTGGCCAAGGGCATGGACCCAAACGGGGTGATGGCAGAACTGACGGGCCGGCGCGGCGGATATTCGCGTGGCAAGGGTGGTTCGATGCACATGTTCTCCAAGGAAGAAGATTTCTATGGCGGTCACGGCATCGTCGGAGCGCAGGTTTCGCTCGGCACCGGACTGGCATTTGCCAACAAGTATCGGGATAACGGCAAGGTCAGTGTCACTTATTTTGGCGATGGTGCTGCCAATCAGGGCCAGGTCTATGAGAGCTTCAACATGGCGGAGCTTTGGAAGCTGCCGGTCATCTACGTGATAGAAAACAACCGTTATGCAATGGGTACTTCGGTAGCCCGCGCCTCGGCCCAAACCGATTTTTCTCAGCGTGGCGCCTCCTTTAATATACCCGGCATGCAGGTGGATGGCATGGATGTTCGTGCTGTAAACGCCGCCGCTGATCATGCCGCCAAATGGTGTCGGAAGGGTGAGGGTCCGATTATCCTGGAGATGCAAACTTACCGCTATCGCGGCCATTCAATGTCTGATCCGGCTAAATATCGTTCAAAGGACGAAGTGCAGAAAATGCGTTCTGAATCCGACCCGATCGAGCAGGTAAAGGCGCGTCTGACCGATAAAGAGTGGGCGAGCGAAGATGAGCTGAAGGCGATCGACAAGGAAATACGCGACATCGTCAGCAAATCCGCAGAGTTTGCGCAAAATGATCCAGAGCCGGATCCGTCCGAGCTCTACACGGATATCTTGAAATAGGGCAGGAGGAGAAAGTCATGCCAGTAGAAATTCTCATGCCCGCACTTTCGCCGACAATGGAAGAAGGCAATCTTGCAAAGTGGTTGGTAAATGAAGGTGATGATGTGGCGTCGGGCGACGTGATTGCGGAGATCGAAACCGACAAGGCCACAATGGAGGTCGAGGCCCCGGTGGCAGGCTTCCTGGCTGGTGTGCAAGCCGCTGAAGGGGACGATGTGCCCGTCGGCGATGTGATCGCGCTCATCGTCAATGGCGAAAGCGAAGTG
>JBCCEP010000314.1:0-4976 GCA_039030215.1 Pseudomonadota bacterium | reverse complement strand
GGCGCAGGCAAACCGCAAGAACAAGAAGACCCAGCAGGGCGCGCAATTGTTCGCCTCGGAGCTTCTGGCCAGCCGCTGCGCCAAACTGCGCACCAAGCACGCCACCAATCATCAGGATCAGCGCCAGGACTATATCGACGGTCTGGTTGGTCGCAGACTGCAGGATTGTTGTGAATGCAGTGACAAAAATGATCTGGTAGAGCGAGGTGCCGATCACGACATTTGTCGGCACATGCAGCAGGTAGATCATGGCAGGCACCATGATGAAGCCGCCGCCAACACCCATGATTGCAGCAAGCAGGCCGACGAGCATGCCCAGCAACAGTACCGGAATTGCGCTCAGATAGATCTTGGACTTGCGAAACCGCATCTTGAACGGCAGCCCGTGGATCCAGTTGTGCTGACCGGGCTTGCGCCGATCGGATGGTGCGCCCTTCTTTACCTTGCGCATGGCGCGCAGGCTCTCGATGGTCATCAACGAGCCGATTGACCCGAGAAAGACCACGTAAAGGATGGAAATCCAAAGATCGAGCTGACCCGCGCTGCGCAGCGAAGAAAAGATGTAGACACCAGCTGAAGAGCCGACGATACCGCCGGCCAGCAAGACCGTCCCGAGTTTTACGTCAACGCTGCCGCGCCGTAGATGGGCCAGCGCGCCGGAAACCGATGAGGCGACAATCTGGTTGGCCTCGGTCGCAACCGCCACGGCCGGCGGGATATTGTAGAAGATCAGGAGCGGCGTCATCAGAAAGCCGCCGCCAACACCAAACATTCCGGACAGAAATCCGACAGCCGCACCCATGCCAAACAGAACAAAGATGTTGATCGACATTTCCGCAATGGGAAGATAGATGCTCACCGGCATCTCCAGGAAAAAAAGGTTGTTGGTGGATGTTCGCAGAAAAACAGTGCGGACATTCTTTGCTGGTTAATGCGTGATGCGGTGGCAGTTTGTCAATGCATGAAGCTTTAACAAAATTTCATCAGGCAGATCCGTCGGAAAGACGTTTAAGCAGTTCGGCGGATACCGAGGCATCATCCGGCATGCCGGCCTGCTTCTTGAACGAGCGGATGGCCTGGCGAGTGCGTTCGCCCATCAAGCCGTCAGCAGGTCCCGGGTCATAGCCCTTTTGGGCCAGCAATTGCTGCGTTTTGAGGATCATTTCCTTTTCCGTCAGCGTCGCTTGCTTACCGCTCAGGCTTTTCCATTCAGGTTGAATGGATGGAACATTGGCGGCAGGATCAAGCGCAACCGGTTTCCACAATTCTGCGGCACCACGTGCTTCTGCCAGTTTCTCAGGCAGCATCGCATTGGCGATCGAATCGCGCTTTCCAGCAGCGTCGGTATCCCCGCCCTTGGCGGCGATCGCGAACCACTTATAGGCTTCAGTCAGGTCTGCTGTCAGGCCAAGCCCCTGCGCATTGATTATGCCGAGATTTACCTGGCTGTCCTTGACACCAAGCGCGGCCGCTTTCTCAAACCAGTCGATTGCTTTTTTCATGTTTGGCGTGCCGTCCACAAGTCCGGAAGTATAAAGAACCGCCAGATTGTGCATCGCCAATGCATTGCCGTTTTCGGCAGCCTTCTGATACCATTTGGCAGCACCGGCAATATCCGAATTGCCGCCATGCCCCTTCTCCAGGAAATTCGCATAGCGGTATTGTCCGGGTGCATAATCGGCACCTGCGCTGAGTTCATACCATTTTGAAGCTTCGCTCAGGTCACGATTGACGCCTTCGCCTTCGGTATATCTGCGTGCCACCTCAAACAATGCTTTCCCGTCGCCCTTGGCAGCTGCCTGGCGCAATACGATATTGCCGACCTCGGCTGGTGGCATTGGAGCAACCGTGATCGCCCTTCCAATCTCGCTTCCCGCTTCCATCGAACCGGAAACCGTAGAATTGGTGGTTTCTTCCTCAACTTCTGCCTTGGAAGCCATCATCTCCGGCTGGCTGTCGCCGTCCATCTTGTCGGCGCCATTGGAAATTCCGGATTCTGTCGATGAAACCTCGGAAGCCGTCGATTTGGTTTCTTCGACGGGTGTCTCTGAAACCATGGCGGTCGCAGCGGCCATATCGCTGGAGACATTGGTCATGTCTTCCGCCTTTGTCATTTCGACGGCATTGTCTTCCATGGCTGCGCTTGCCATGTCTGTTGTTTCGGCGGTTTCCTGGACCTCGATCTCTGTTTCGGCTTTCATTTCGACATTTTCTTCGTCGTCAACCATCGCCAGCGACCCTTCGTCGCTCTGGCCACCCTCCTCATCGGGAATCGGGTCCGAAATCTGGCTTGCTGGTGCGGTAATTTCGGTCAACCGTGCATCACTGCCCAGGAAACGCGAGGCAAATGGAATTGAGACGGCAACCACAAGTATTACTGCCGTGGCCAGCATCAGCGCCTTGCGGCGCTTCTTTATTACACCGACAAATCCGCTCTTGAGATCATCCTTCTTTTTGCGCTTGGCTTCTTCTTCAAGCATTTCGGCAATGGCCGCATCGCTTGCAGCAGCTTTTGCAGCGTTGCGGGCGTCATTCAATAAATCGGCAATATTGCCATTGTTTTCCTCGGTTTGACCGGTCTTGCGCTTTTCGCTCGCATGACGGACCAGGGCAGCGAGATCAGGGACGCCTGATCCCGGCTCAAGCGGAACATCTTCGATTTCTGAATTTCCTGCAGGAGGAGTTTCCTCTGCAGGATTCTTGTGCGTCGAAATTGTCTCTGGTGCAGGCATTTCTGCCAGCGCTTCGATGAATTCTTCATTGTCAGGCGGCGTCAGCTGTTCTTCAGGCTGATCAAGCTCTTCCAGCTCGGTCGGTTGTTGCTCTTCATAAGTCTCATGCAGCGATGACAGCCGCTCGGAGACCGACGCGGGCGCTTCTTCAACCTGCGGCGCCTCATATTCTGAGTAAACAGCTTCAGGTTCGGTATAAACAGCTTCCGATGGCTCGACGACCGCCTGTTCCGGCTCTTCCTGGACAAATTGTTGCTCGGAAACCACCTGGGGCTCTGACTGTACCGGTTGCGGTGCCGAATATTCGGTATTTGGGATTGTTGCATTCTCAATCAGATCGAGGCGTGCAGAAATTCTGTCCATGATCTCATGCAAGGCAGAAAACCCGTCATAATTGCGCTGGTCCATTTCCTGCGCTTTCTGCTCGAGATTTCTAAGCTCCTGGATCAGAGGATCGACCAATGCCGCATCGGTACCGCCAGTAGCGTTGGAGGACTGGATTGCCTGCTCGGCTGCCTTGCCTGCAACGTCGATTGCCAGGTCACGCGACAGGGCAATTTGTTGCTCGATTGACTCCAGTCGCTGTTCGACCGGGCTGAAATCTGTGCCACCTGTCGAAATTGTCTGTAATTGCGAGGCGATTGCTGCCAGCTGCTGCTCAAGCGCAGGATTTGAAGCAAATTCCGTCGCCTGTGCGCCGTTGTTCGCATCGATTTGCTCGACCTTGGTGGACAAGGCCTCGAGAATTGACAGGACTTCTGCTTCGCGCTCGCTTATGGAATCTCTTTGCCGATCCAATAAAAGCTTTTCCAGGCGGTCATTCAGCGCGACAATCTGACTTTCGATCAGATTGAGCGTTTCCGTTCCATCCTGACTGCTATTGGTACGAACCTGCTCGGCCAGTTGTTCAAGACGGGCATCTATCGCATCAAAACGGGCAACAATGGCTGCCTCATCCTGCTGGTCGACATTACCCGATTCCACCATTTGGTCGATTTTCTGGGTCAGTTCGGCAATTTGGGCGACAAGCTGGGCCGCAGCCTGGTCATTGCTCCCGTCTGCATTTTCCATGGCGGAAAGTCGAGCCTCGACCTTCTCCATCGAACTAGTCATCATCTGAGGCAGACCGGCCAAGTCCTCGATTTCCCGGGGAAGTGCTTGTTCAATCGCTGCCTGGCGGCTGGTTTCGGCAATTTCATCGACCGTTTTCGTAATCGCAGTCAGACGCGCTTCCAGCCGGTGGATGGAATCCTCATGATCAACGGGATTTGCCGAGATCGCGACAATTGCCCTGGTCAACTCGTCAAGACGGCCTTCGATCGCCTGAAGCTGTTGCGGCGAAGTCTCGGCGTCCTTGCTTGCGAAATGCGCGATTGCCTTGCTGATTTCGTCAATGCGCTCCGACAGCCCATCCGAGGGAAGACCGGTTTGCATTGAGTTGACCGCTTCACGAAGCGCTGAGACATGATCGCTGATCGAAGATAGCTGACCGGATTGCTCCTTGTTCCAGGAGGCATCGGGTCCCAGCCGGTCAAAATGGCTTTCAAGCATGCTTGCAATCTCTGAATATCCACTTTTGATGGATTGGGAGATCGATTCCATGTCGACCGGATCTGAACTTTTGTGCAGGATTTCTTCCATCGCCTCCCGCACAGCATGCAGATCGGCGCTCATTTGTTGGAATTCTTCTGTCGACTGGCCAGTTGCCGGGCCTTCTTCGGCTTGGATGTCCTCATTATAGGAAGGAACATGTTCAGGTGCGGTTTCCTGGACGGTTGATGCATTTTCAACCGGTTGCTCCATAGCCGGTTCATGATCAACCGGGCTGGCTGCCTGATCGGCGGCGGACTGTAACTTCTGTGCGAGAACATCCAGCCGGTCGCGAATGCGCGACAATTCCGGTGATCCGCTTTGAGGTGGCGCCTGTACTGTTGCTGGCTCCGGTGCCGGCGCTGGTTCAGGTGCACTGGGAGCAGGTTCCGGCGTCGAATAGGTCTCCGGTTGGACAACCGGATTAAATTGAGGTGGTTGAGTTTCTTCCGGGATTTCGTTGACGGCAGGTGTTGCGGGCCTCTGACGCATTGCATTCGACAAGCGGCCTGAACGCGCCTGCAATTCACGAAGGCGCTCGTCCAGACGTTGTTGCAACGGGGAATTTGCAGGAGCTGGCCTTTGGAAGCCCGCCGGTTCATTTCCATGTGTTCCGTCGGCCATTTGGTCCAGGTGATTTCTGTTTCTGCTCAT
>JBCCEP010000313.1:0-4980 GCA_039030215.1 Pseudomonadota bacterium | reverse complement strand
CTACCGCACCGACCATGGATTTGTCCCAGACCTGAACAGCAACCATGCGAGGTTCGGGAACTGTCACCGTACCAACCTGGTTTATCGGCATTGATTGGCCATAGGCGTCGACCATGATCGGATCCAGCAGATTGGCCGAAGCCCGGCCTGTACGCAGCCCGTTGAGTTCATGTTTAAGCGCCTGGATTGCACCATCCATTCGTTTATTTATGTCTTTTAAATCAATTACTTCACCCGACATTGCTTCTTTCCTTCTGGTGCTGCAGCCGCCAAAACTGTCTATCTTTTGTCTTACGGTCTATCCGCTCACCGTTGTGCAGTGTCCGCCACCTGTCAATATTTTAGCAAATTCACCCTCATTATGAATCGAAAATACAATTACCGGTATCCCGGCATCCCGCGCAAGACTTACTGCTGCTGCATCCATCACCGCAAGTCCCTTTTCCAGGACTTCGCTATGGGAAATCTTTTCAAATCGTACTGCGTTCAGGTTCTTTCGCGGATCTGAATCATAAATACCGTCCACCTGTGTACCTTTTAGCAGTGCATCGCATCGCATTTCGCTGGCTCGCAAGGCAGCAGCTGTATCAGTCGTGAAGTAAGGATTGCCGGTTCCACCCGCAAATACAACTACTTTTCCATTATCAAGATGTTCTTCCAGCCGCCTTTGAGAGAATGTTTCTGTAAGCTGCGGCATGTCCAGAGCATTCAACACAACGCTGGGTACATCAATTGCTTCAAGTGCCATGCGCATCGCCAATGCATTCATTACGGTGGCAAGCATGCCCATGTGATCGGCGATCACGCGATCAGCACCCTTTGCGGCAAGCGAAACGCCCCGGAATATATTGCCGCCGCCAATGACAACACCCACCGTGACGCCCATCTCGACGGCATCTCGTATGTCGCGGGCAATTCTGGCAGTTACAGTAGGATCGATCCCAAAACCGGATTCTGCCATCAATGCCTCGCCAGAGACTTTCAACAGTACCCGCTTGTAAATCGGTTCTTCGCTAGGCGAATTCTGATCCATGTTCTGTTCCTGAATCACGTCATGACGGACTATGACCATGCGATACAATAAGGGCGCTTCGTTGTCACGAAGCGCCCCTGGTTTTTCCAGTAAATACTGAAAACGAATTTTGAGAAGAAATCAGCCTTTCGCCATTGCCGCGACTTCTGAAGCAAAATCTTCGGCTTCTTCCTTTTCAATACCTTCGCCAAGCGCGAGACGAACGAAGCCCTTAAGGGCAATTGGCGCGCCAACTTCGGCTTCGGCATTTTTAAGAGCCTTCTCGACGGTATTTTCTCCATCAATTACAAACACTTGCGATACCAGGACGCTTTCTTCATAGAATTTACGCATCCGACCTTCGACCATTTTTTCGATAATGGCTTCAGGCTTTCCGGATTCACGTGCCTGTTCCATGAAGATCGCCTTTTCGCGCTCTGCAACATCGGCTGGTACATCTTCCCGCGTGGCAGCAAGCGGATTTGTCGCAGCAACATGCATCGCAACCTGACGGCCAATGGCGTTCAGCGCTTCCTTGTCACCATCCGATTCAAGCGCAACGAGAACGCCGATCTTGCCAAGGCCGTCACCCACGGAATTGTGCATATAGGAGGCAACCACACCATTGTCGGCAGACATCACAGCAGACCGGCGAAGTCCGATATTCTCGCCAATGGTCGCAACAGCATCAGTTAGCGTATCGGCAACCGATTTTGATCCACCATCGACAGTCGCAGCACTTACCGTATCGACGGAACCGTCGGTTCCAAGCGAGGTTTTCGCAATCCGCCTCACAATGTCCTGGAACTGTTCGTTCCTGGCAACGAAATCGGTTTCGGAATTTACCTCGACGACGGCAGCATTCCCGCCATCGGAAGCAATTCCAACCAAGCCTTCCTTGGCGACACGACCGGATTTCTTTTCAGCCTTCGAAATTCCCTTGGCCCGCAACCAATCCACCGACGCTTCCATGTCACCATTGTTTTCGTTAAGCGCGTTTTTGCAGTCCATCATGCCGGCGCCAGTCTTGTCGCGCAGCTCTTTCACCATGGCGGCTGTGATAGTCATAATTTGCCTCTTTTCTTCAAAGAAAGCGCATATTCTGAAAGTCTGAAATGCGCTTATCATCAGGGTTTTATGCAGCAATCGCCTGAAATCAAAGACTTTACCGGCTCTTGGGTGTTTAACCCCTTCGCAAAATCACCGGATACGAACTGGCTGCATTTTATCTGGTTTGGATTGAATTCCGTGACGGTTCGTCACGGAATTCAGATGTTTGTTGGTCAGGCCGCTTCCTTGGCCAGGCTCGCCGCCTGTTCGATCCAGCCGTCACGCTCAATTCGACCCTTGAAATTCAATTTCTCGTCGACCTTCGCAATATCATCTGCGGTGAAGGCAGCGATCTGGCTAAACTGTGTGATACCAAGCTTGTGCAACTTCTCTTCAAGAACCGGTCCGACCCCCGTAATCTTCTTCAGGTCGTCTGCCTCACCGTCCGGTGCTGTAAACAGAGGTGCATCATCGTCAGCAGCTTCTTCCTTCTTTGCAGGCTTTTTCTTTTCTTTTTTCTCTTTTGGCTCAGCCTTGGGCTCTTCTGCGGCTTTGGGTTCTTCTGCGGCTTCGGGTTCTTCTGCGGCTTTGGGTTCTTCTGCAACAGGCTCAGGCTTTGCTGCTTCTTCAGCAGCTGCCGGTTCAGGTGTAGGTGCTTCCTCAACAGGCTCGGCCTCTACAACCACAACTTCTTCCACCACTTCTTCCGGGGCTTCTTCGGTTGTTTCCTTATCTAGTGCAGGTTCTGCCATCGGAACATCTTCCGACGCACCAAGATCGACACCCATGGAGCCTTGCTGGCGCGCGATTCCGTCGATCGCAGCCTTGGCCATTAATTCGCAGTAAAGCGAGATCGCCCGCGCCGCATCATCATTGCCTGGAATCGGATAATCGATCTGATCGGGATCACAGTTAGAGTCCAGCACCGCGACGACTGGGATCTTCAACTTACGGGCTTCCTGAACTGCGATCGATTCCTTGTTGGTATCGACGATAAACAACAGGTCGGGCGTTCCGCCCATATCCTTGATGCCACCGAGAGCGCGCTCAAGCTTGTTGCGCTCACGATCCAGCATGAGGCGTTCTTTCTTGGTCAACGCTTCGGCTTCGCCGCCCTCAAGCATCTCTGTTACCTGGCGCAGCCGCTTGATTGAATTGGAAATCGTCTGCCAGTTTGTCAGCATTCCACCAAGCCAACGGGCATTGACATAATACTGCGCCGAACGCTTGGCGCTATCGGCGATGATCTCGGAAGCCTGACGCTTGGTGCCGACAAACAGTACACGCCCGCCGCCTGCGACCGTATCCGAAACGACTTTCAGTGCCTGATGCAGCAGTGGAACCGTCTGGGCCAGATCGAGAATATGAATGGAATTTCTTGAGCCAAATATGTATTTGGCCATTTTCGGATTCCACCGATGTGTCTGGTGGCCGAAGTGACAACCAGCTTCAAGCAGCTGGCGCATGGAAAAGTCTGGCAATGCCATGGTAGGGTTTCTCCTTTACCGGTTGAACCTCCGCGGGGCATGAACTGCAATTGCAAGTCACCGGATCGCTAACCTGACAGTGCCGGGGTCTGTTGACCTGGAGGCTGTGGCCAGTCGCGTTATCCCGCGTGTGGAATGAGCGCGCATATAATGTATATGCCAGCAGTATGCAAGGGCCGCGGTGCAGCTATTTTGGGCTTGATTTGCGTATCGCCCGCTCAAGCTCATTGAGGAAGCGTGACCGATCCGATTTGGAGAACGATCTGCCACCGCCGGAACTGTCCAGCGGGTTCGCTGCTCGCATGTCCGCCATCAAATCCCTCATGGCAAGTTGATTGCCAATATTGGCTGCAGAAAACTCATCTCCGTTGTGCCTTAGCGCTTGCGCGCCTGCATCAAGGCACTTCGCAGCCAATGGAATATCTCCGGTGACACAAATATCCCCCGGGCCGATCTGGTCTGCAATCCATTTGTCGGCTGCGTCCGCTCCGTCTGACACAATCACCGATTTTGCTTCCGGATACCGGCTTGGCCGAATGCCGCCATTGGAGACCAGAAAAACTTCCAGTTCCCGCCGGGCGGCAACCTGCATGATCTCGTCCTTTACCGGGCAGGCATCTGCGTCAACGAATATCCGGGTCATCGATTGGCCCCAGGAAGCAATTGCGGGTCAAACCAATTCGACATCAACGATGCCGGGGACCGCCTTGATCGCACTCTTGATCTTGGGATTGACGTCATACCGGCTTTTCAATTCGACTTCGATTTCACAAGCACCATTATCCTGTACCACGACCAGGCTGACCCGCCCATCGTCGCGATTTGCCGGAGCCTCCGTTAATAGCGGCGTCAGATGCGAAACGGGTTCGCGGTCTCGCAGGAAAATGCGCAGATTTCGCCTTTCCCGATTGGCATGTTCTTCAAGTGAATCCACGCTCTGAATTCGAATACCAATTCCCTCCGGCCGCATTTCAGCGCCGGCAAGAATGACAACGGAATTTCCTGACTCCAGCATATCGCGATATTGAGCCAAGCCCTCCTCGAATATGACGGCTTCAAATTGGCCAGAGGGATCCGAGAATTGCACAATTCCCATTCGCTTGCCGGTTCGGGTTCGCCGTTCCTGGCGGGAGGTCACTGTGCCTGCAAGCCTGCCGGCAGTCGCCCCTCCCCTCACCGAGGTTTCAAACTCCGAAAAGCGTTGAACACGCATACGCTCCATCACATCGCGATATTCATCCAGCGGATGGGCAGACAAATAAAACCCGATCGCTTGAAACTCACGATTCAAGCGCTCGGTCGGCACCCAGCTTTCCGCGTTGGGCAAAACGATTGCCGGAACCGAGCCACTTCCGGAGAACATGTCATTCTGGCCGCTGTCACGGTCCTGGGCCGTCCGGCTTGCGTGCCCTGTAAGACGATCCAGCCCCG
>JBCCEP010000312.1:0-4982 GCA_039030215.1 Pseudomonadota bacterium | reverse complement strand
TGGTCAAGCATGCGGAACAGTGACAGTTCCGGCTGGTAAGCTGCGACAACTTCCTTGACGCCGGTATAGCCATCGTTGAGCTGCTCAAGCGCCATTCCGCCAAAGACTGCCATCCACAGCGCACACACGAGCGAAGGTGCGATCAAGACGCACAGGATGAACTCGCGCACGGTACGGCCCCTGGATATTCGGGCGATGAACATGCCGACAAATGGCGACCAGGCGATCCACCATGCCCAGTAGAATGTCGTCCATCCGTGCATATATCCCAGATCGGTTCGACCATGCGGTATGGATAGCGGCACGAAATTAACGACATAGTCGACCATGACGTTGAAGAACCTGCCAAGGAGGGCGAGCGTCGGGCCAGCCAGGATCACGAAGACAAACAACAGCGCTGC
The DNA here is from genome assembly GCA_039030215.1 of Pseudomonadota bacterium. GTDB lineage: Bacteria > Pseudomonadota > Alphaproteobacteria > Rhizobiales > Rhizobiaceae > BOKV01. Next base: position 4,581 of record JBCCEP010000312.1, on the reverse strand, counting down.
CATGACCATGTTGATTTCCGACAGCCGCTTCACGCCGGCATCCATGCCCATCATTACCGATCCCAGGGCAATGATCGTAATACCAACGATAAGCAGGACAATCACTGTGTTCGTGGGCGCAATTCCGAAGATGTCGTTCATGCCGGCTGCAATCTGCTGGGCACCCAGGCCAAGCGATGTGGTCAGGCCGAACAAGGTGGCAAATACGGCAAGTGTATCGATGATGTGGCCGGTCCAGCCCCAGACCCGTTCGCCGAAGAGCGGATAGAATGCCGAGCGCAGTGTCAGCGGAAGCCCGAGATTGTAGCAGAAGATTGCCAGGGAAAGCCCGACAACCACATAGACGGCCCAGCCACTGATCGCCCAGTGATAGACCGTGCCGACAATGCCCATATTCTCGTTACCCGGGATTGCGGGATCCTTGCCAAGCGGCAGGGTTTCGAGTTCGGCGAGCGAATAATACATCGGCTCCAGAACACCGAAAAACAGCAGGCCAATGCCGATGCCCGCTGAAAACAGCATGGCGATCCAGCCGGCATAACTGTAATCCGGCTTGGCGTCCTTGCCGCCAATTCTGACCTTGCCCAAAGGCGAAAGCGCAAGGAAAAAGCAGAAAACGACCATGATGTTGACCGCCCACATCAGGAACCAGTCAAAGGTACTGGTCAGGAACGGACGAAGCCAGCCGAAGAATTCAGCCGTGGCCTCCTGGTTTGCCAATGCAATCAGGACGAAGCCCATGATGACAACGCCTGAAATGACGAAAACCGGATTATGGATATCCAGCCCGAATGGCCTGATATTGTCCTGACCCAGTTCATACTCTGTGGTGAAATCCATGACTCGTGGATCAGGATCCAGCATTTTCTTTGTTTCGGCCATTCCAGTCTCTCCCTACCTGTCAGTTGCCGACTTGGAAATTTCAAACAACAAGGCATGAATTTCCGTAAAGAACACTACAGTAGATTCGGAGAATGCAAAATTTTGTGCCGTAACGTGTGGATAACTAGTCTAATTGCGACATTTGTCGCAAAAGCTTTGCTCAGCCTTGCGGGCAGGGCATTCCTGCAACGCCCCAGGCCAGGACATCGTTGATATGCTCAAGCAGCGAATAGGGTGCCGGTTCGCGGCCACCGCCAGGATTCCAGGCCCAGTGCAGGACAAGATCATGATCGAGATGTTCGGCAATCTCTGTAAATGACCGGCCGCCATTGCGTTCGGGATCGCGTAACTGCACACATATTTCGCGCGAAGACTTGCCAAACCAGTCTGCTTCGGCTGGCGCCAATTGCCAATCCATGTTTACACGGGGTGCGGCATGGGGAACCGTGTTTCCTCTGGCCGATTTCGTGTGGCAGGTACCACAAGTCAAAAACTCTGCACCGATCCTGCTTTCGCCAGCGTTGATGTTCATACCGTGGGGTCTTGTCTTGCCATAGCTTGGACCCGACCACATCGGGATACCGCTCTCGCCGACATGGCAATTCGAGCAGCGCGGATGGGAAGCGACTTCATAGACGCGCGACCACGCTTCCAGCCCTTCCTCGACGCTTACGGAACCCTCAGCGGGCATGGTGACTTCGGAAGTCTCGTTTGCCGCAATGGCAGTCGTGGTTGCGGCCAGGAATATAATCAGGCCGAGGAGTTTGGTTTTCATGAAACTCGGCCTCATACAAAGTCGATGTGCTTGTTGAACGGCATTTCGCGGATGCGCTGGCCGGTGGCGGCAAAAATCGCGTTGGCCAGTGCGGGTGCTGCCGGTGGTACTGGTGGTTCGCCAATGCCACGTATCTTGTCGCCATTCTCAAGCCCACGAACCTCAATCTCCGGGCATTGATAGAGCCGCATGCCTTCGAAATCGTGGAAATTGGTCTGTTCGGCCTGGCCTTCGGAATAGGTGATTTCGCAATTCATCGCATGGCCAAGGCCCCATACGACACCACCCTTTACCAGATTATCGAAGTTGATTGGATCGACGACACGACCAACTTCTGCAGCGACATAGACCTTGTCGATCTTGATCCCGTCCTCGGTATTTGTGACTTCAACGACTTCTGCGGTGGAAACACCAAACGACATGCAGAAGGCTACACCGCGCCCGCGGTTTTCACCCGGATCACTGCCCCAATCAGACATTTCCCCGACCGCTTCGAGCACTTTCCGGGAATTGTCATGCCAGCAAAGCCGGATGCGTTCTTCCAGCGGATCGGCGCCCGCGGCAAGAATCAACTCGTCCAGAAAACAATCGTGGAAAAATGCATTTGAGGATGCGCCGACCGAACGCCAGGAACTGACCGGTGCGAGTTCCGGTGCCCGGTATCCGGTCACCCGATAGTTTGGGATTTCAAAAGGTTGTTCCCAGGCGCCGGCGACGATCTGAGAATCCGGACCGGGTAAGGAAAGCCCCTGCCGGCCCATTTGCGAGGTAATCACCGACGGCATTGCGATGCCGAGATCGAAGGTATCGACCTTTCCATCTCTCGCTCTTCCGCGGCCTCGAGCCATGGCAATCTGCCTGGGAAAATCGTGGATCATGTCCTCTTCACGGCTATAGGTGAGCTTTACCGGCGTGCCTTTCATGTTACCGGCGATCTCGACTGCCTGCTTGACGACTTCGTCCTCCAGCCTATGACCGAAACTTCCGCCCGCCATCAAGACATGGATGTGGACGTCCTCTGTCTCCATGCCGGTCATGTTCGCGACATTGTTCTGAACGAAGCGCGGAATCTGGGTCGCGGTCCAGACATCAACTCGGTCATCTTCAATCTTGACGATCGCGGTGATCGGCTCCAGCGGCGCGTGAGCGAGATAAGGTACGCGATACTCTGCCTGAATGAGGTTGCCCTCGGCAACTCCGATCTCAACGTCGCCGTCATCTCTTGTGCGGCTTTCGATCTGTTCTTCATTGAATGAATTGGCAAGCGCCTCCCAGTGGCCGTCCATTTCCTCGGGATATTTGGCCGGCGCCCAATCGAAGGTGATCGCATTGGCTGCCTGTATGGCACGCCAGGTGTTGTCGGCAACGACACCAACACCACCCTTGATCGGGTAGATGCCTTTGACGCCCCTCATCGATTCAGCCTCGCTTGCATCAAAACCGTTCATTTCGCTGCCTTGATGGGGATTGAGCCTGACGGTAGCGTGGACCATGCCATCCATCTTAAAGTCAATGCCGTAATCCACTGTGCCAGTGGACTTGGAGAGGATGTCGAGGCGTTGCATTGGCTTGCCGATCAGGCGCCATTCACCGGGTTCGCGCAGGGTTACGCTGGTGACCGGATCAATTCCGGCGGCAATCGGCGCAAGCTCGACATAGGTCAGTTCACCCCCATCCGGCAGTTGAACCGCGCCGCGGGCAGTCTTCAACTGTTCGACCGGTATGCCTGATTTCTGTGACGCCGCCTGCTTGAGTGTTTCGCGCGCAACGGCGCCTGCGACCCGCAATTTCTGGTAACCGTCAGGCACGGAGGTTGAACCGCCTGTTACCTGCATGCCCAGGAATTTCATCAATACATCCATCACGCCACGGACGGACTCGGCCATGAAGCCGTCATCGGTGGACCTGAACGGTGCGCCTTCTTCCGACAGTGCCGTATTGTAATATGCCGGGCTTGGTGGGCCGGGATCGACTTTCACCTGATCGAGCTCGACATCCAGCTCTTCGGCAATCAGCGCTGCCTGAATTGAATATGCCCCCTGCCCCAGATCAGTTCGCGGTGTGATCAGTGTTATTCCCTCACCATCGATGCGAACATATTCAGTGAGTGCCACCTCGTCTTCGGCGAGATTATCCAGCAGCGGGTTTTTCGCCGGGCGCCGATACATATAATAGCCGAATGCAACCCCACCGGCGATTGCCACCGAGCCAACCAGGAATGTACGGCGGGCGATTTTTGCAACGCGTCCCATATCATGCACTCCTCAGGTTTGAAGCGGCTGTCTTGACCGCTTCGCGAATGCGTGGATAGGTGCCGCACCGACAGAGATTTGCCGACATTGCGCGATCTATATCTTCGTCAGAGGGATCGTCGTTGAGGTCCAGAAACGCGGCGGCAGCCATGATCTGGCCGGATTGACAGTAGCCGCATTGGGCAACCTGGTGTTCCACCCAGGCAGCTTGCACGGCGTGGAGCGCGTCGGGTGTTCCAAGACCCTCGATCGTGGTGATTTCGCCATCGACATCACCGGCGGCCAATTGGCAGGACCGAACCGCCATGCCATCAACATGAACCGTACAGGCACCGCATTGGGCGATACCGCAGCCATATTTCGGACCGGTTATTCCCAGTTCATCGCGAAGCACCCAGAGGAGCGGCATGTCCTCCTCGACATCGACTTCATGCATATTCCCATTGACATTAAGTTTCATCAGCACACTCCTCGAGCATGATCGCTGTCTCGACCGCAATATGGTCCTAGAATAGAAATAGTTCACTTGCAGATCGTGACAATGCTATAACATTTTGCGACATAGGCATAATTTTGGCGCTTGCTGGCTGGACGCCCGGCAGGTAACCGGCGATATGGATATCGAACGCTGAAAACAGGAAAGCATGAAGTGAGCGCCAGAACCCGTTACCC
>JBCCEP010000311.1:0-5127 GCA_039030215.1 Pseudomonadota bacterium | reverse complement strand
CGCAGGAGAATATCCTTGTGCAATTCGGTCTTGCCGGGACAATCGCCACCGATGGCGTTGATGTGGACGCCTGATCCAATCATGTTGTCGGTCAATATTGTCGCAAACTGCTTGTCGGCGGTACAGGTAGTGATGATGTCAGCGCCGGTTACCGCATCCTGGGAAGAAGGACAGGCAATAACTCCTATGCCTGATCCTTCCAAATTGTACGCCGCTTTTTGTGTCGCTTCAGGATCAACATCATAGAGCCGTACGGTTTCGATCCCGACAACCTTGTTGAAGGCCAGCGCCTGAAATTCACATTGAGCGCCATTGCCGATCATTGCCATTACCCTGGAGTTTTTTGGTGCCAGATATTTGGCAGCGACGGCGGAGGTTGCGGCGGTGCGAAGCGCGGTGAGGATTGTCATTTCCGACAATAGGACAGGATAGCCGGTATCGACGCGGGCGAGCACACCAAATGCGGTAACCGTCTGGAAGCCACGCGCCATGTTTGCCGGATGCCCGTTCACATATTTGAAGCCGTAGGTTTCACCATCGCTGGTCGGCATTAGCTCGATCACGCCTTCCCGGGAATGGGCTGCGATGCGTGGGGTCTTGTCGAACTGGTCCCATCTGAGGAAATCCTCCTCGATATAGCCGGCAATGTCAGCCATCATTTTGGCAGCGCCAATGGTGTTCACAATCCGCATCATGTTATCGACGCTGACAAACGGTACCATTGCCAGTTTGGAGGGCTGCGGTTTTTGCGTTTTCATGACGCATTCTCCGATGAAACATTTCGAATAATTCCGGATCGAGCAGGTTGGAGGCAAATCCGGAATTAGTAACTACGGGTCGGTCTATCCAGCACCTTTCTGCCAAGTAGACTGGCACAAAGATCGACCATGAGTTTTGCGGTCCTGCCCCGTTCATCGAGGAACGGATTTAATTCCACGAGATCAAGCGAAGTAACAAGTCCACTGTCGCACAGATGCTCCATAATCAGGTGTGCCTCGCGAAACGTTGCTCCGCCGGGAACGGTTGTTCCGACCGCCGGCGCGATTTCCGGATCAAGGAAATCCACGTCAAGGCTGACATGGAGGGCACCCTTCGCCTTCGCCACTTTTTTCAGGAAGGTCCTCAATGGCTCCGCAACACCGTGCTCGTCAATAGCTCGCATGTCGAATACCTGGATCGGACTTTTGGCCAAGGCGCTGTTTTCAGATGGATCGACCGAGCGAATTCCCATCATGCAAACATTTTCAGGAAGCACTGCAGCCTCAAGTTCGGGATAATTGCCCTCAAAACCCCTGCCGCCGGTGAAATATGCCATTGGCGTGCCATGGAGATTTCCACTGCTTGTCGTTTCCAGGGTATGAAAGTCAGGATGCGCATCCAGCCAGAGCACGAACTGCTGCCTGCCATCCTCCACCGCTGCCTTGGTTACTCCGGAAACCGAACCAATCGAAAGGCTGTGATCACCCCCAAGGAATATCGGGAACTCCGAACGACGCATCGTCTGATACGCCAGATCGCTGAGCTCCAATGCCCAGCCGACTGTTTCATCGAGATCATGGATTGCGGCATTATCATGCCCGGTGATCTCAACGTCACGTTGCACCGCATTGCCGTAATCGACAACCGAATGACCGAGTTGTTCAATTGCTTTTGCTATGCCAGCCGTGCGGTAAGCATCCGGTCCCATCAGGCATCCGGGCTGACTTGCTCCAGATTGCACAGGGGCACCGATAATACGGCAGTTAAGCGACATGGATCGCCGATCCTTTCTGCAATCGCTGACAACGGGTGTAACGATACAGACTCGGAAGGTGATGTACAGCGGTTAACGAATTCCAGATGCTGTAGGTTGCGGTAAAGCGCGCCGTTAGTTGACGTCGGAATGAAACCCGATCTTTATCTGGCGAAGTGCCACATAGCTCAGCAGCACGGTTAGAAACAGGGTCAGCCCAATTGATTCCAGCGCTTCCTGGCAAGCGGCGGTAATCTTGTATCCGACTGAATCCATCCCTTGCGCAGAGGCAAAATAGCCACAGATAAATTCCGTACCCAGCGCACCGCCAACAAATACTGTACCTGCAGCAATGAAGCCTAACGCGATATTTCTCGGAATGCGCAACAAAAAGGGAATGAAACAGACGCCCAGGCCAAAAACGATTGGTGCTGCAAGAATTACCCAGGAAAAATGGAATATGCCGCCCAGGTCTAAAGCACCGCGTAGGGGTTCGACCGAAATCTCGTGGAACGAAACAGCTCCATCGATGCTCATCAGGAGAAATATTGAGGCCAGAACTGTCCAGGCCAGTGTATTCTTGCGGTCGTTAAGAACTGAAAACAAGGCAATGATGGCCAGCAGCGCGGATGCGGCAGCCATGGCGAGGTTTTCATACCAGGATGGAATGCTGCGCTCTGCGTCGAGTTGGAAATGCCGAAGATCCTTGAGATAGGTTTCGGTACCGATAAGGTAAATCACAATCTCACGAAGTACCCCAATTGCCAGAACCAGCCCCAATGCCATCCAAAGATATGATTTGAGCCGATCCACGTTCAAATGCACAACATCGTCGCGCTCAGAAGCAACCGAGTCCCAAGGTTCCTGAAGCTCGTCGAGAATGCTTCTTTTATGTGTATTCACAAAATCCGAGGTAGAGTACACCATCACAAGCCTGCCTATCCTTACCGGGTCAACGGATAGCGGTTTCCTTCATCTCATTTATAACCAATTGTAATTATTTAACTTTCTTCACGACTAAGCAAGCATCAGCGCTGCTATTCTGCTGAAATCTTGCAATTATGATTAATGGCCGGAAGTCGGCAATGGTTCTGCTTTTTCACTTGTCAAACCGTATTCTTCCGGTTTTTCCAAATGCATTGCAGGCGCGCTTAACTGCATTTTTTTCTTGTCAGATCGCGATATCCCGGCCTGATGTTCAAACAGATATCGTAAGGCGATTTCTGCAACAGGATTCCCCGCTTCGGGATTGGCGATCAGGTAGTGGTGGTGCAGGCCCGGGGTCGTATTGATTTCCCCGACAAAACAGTTCGGAAACGAAAATGGCCCGGAGATATCATCGCAAATCAGGTCGACGCCGGCGAATTTAACCCCGATCTGCCGTACCAGATTGGCGCATTCCAAAACAATATCTTTGCTGACCGCCGCCGTCACATTGACGTTGCCGGAGCTGTTATTCTCGTTGGTCGCGCGTTTGACCTGAACAACTTCGTTTACCGCTGGAACGGAGGAGAGTTTGATCCCTTGCGAATTCATCCAGTTTCTTGCGTCGCGATCGATCACCAAGGGGCTGAGGGCTCGAGTTTGCGGGTCGGTTTCTCGCCGAAAGTTTTCAGCTTTGACCAATTGCGCGACAGTTGACTTTCCATCGCCGATAACAAGAGGCGGATCGCGCCTGATGGCATCAATGAACTCGCCGTCAAGAAACAACAGCCGGAAGGAATGTCCCTCGACCTGTCGCTCGATCAGAAGATCGCTGTCGAAACGGGATGCAAGCCTGGCAGCAGCCTTGAGTTGTTTGCCGGTCGTGATCCCTGTGGTGACACCCCTGCCCCCGCCAGTTCCGCTCGACGGTTTAACAACCACCTGGCGGTGCTGTTGCAGAAACTGATCGGCAATATCAAGTGTCGACATTGAGAAGCGGGCATGCGGAATGACCGGGGCGTCGAGCTCTAAAAGAAGCCGATAAGTCATCACCTTGTTGCCCATGAGTTCCAGCATCAAATGGCTGTCGAACATCATTTCGTAATCCCTTACGAAGGTGCTGCAACCATCTTTGATGATTTCAGTAAACCCAAAGGAACTGTCTTTGACCTCCGCCCCGACGTTCTGCGCCGCGTCCAGCCAGAAGGCGTAATAATAGGTTCTGCGAATTTTTCGATATCGCAGAATTCTGGTGACAGATCTGAAGTCCAGGAAAAACTGCAATCGATACCATGCAGCGTAAATCCTGGATTTCAGTTTTGGCGACAGGAAATGGGGCAAGGTCAGCCTTTCAGCTACTCGTAGAGGCAACCATCAAGCATTAATTGCTTATCAACCCACTCGTTCGAGAACTTGCCACGTTTGACATTGGCTGTGTACTGCTCGAGCGAGGCGCGCTGATTTTTGAGATGCTCAATCGTGTCCTCGACGAAATTCTTGTTGACCACGACAATTCCACTGGTATCGGCGCAGATGGCATCGCCTGCATTGACGACTATACCGCCACAGCTGATCCGGTGACATAATTCGCCTGGACCGCGATGCAGCGGGCCAAAGGATGTAATGCCTGTTGCGTAGACAGGAAGTCCAATCTCGCGAAGGCCATCGAGGTCGCGCACCAGCCCATCTATTATAAAGCCCGCAATACCCAGGTGCTTCGCCTTGTTTCCGATCATGTCGCCGACGCATGCATTGCGTGGCAGTCCGCTGGTGTCGACAACAATCACGTCACCAGGCTTGGCAACATCCAGGGCCTTGTGGACCATCAGATTATCGCCTGGAAATACCTTTACGGTGATTGCCGGTCCATACAGTTTCTGCTCATTGACGACATTGCGAATGGCAGGATCGAGCGTGAACATCCTGTTCAGCGTATCGGAAATTTCGGTTGTCTCGAACTGTGCCAATTGTTCTATTTGAGCAGCTGAAACGCTTTCGAATTTGGTCTTCACGCGAAAACCGGGACCGCCTCTCATTTCAGAAGAAGCGGGGCGATTGTTGGCGCACTCGCGTACCGGGGTCTCAATGGATGGCGCAGCTTCTATCTTATTCAAATCCGCCTGTCTGTAAGCTCTGTGATTGCTCGGATTCCGGAATTCACGCCAGTCCAGTCTTCCTTCATTTGCAGTGGTATCGCTCATTTGATTCTGCTCCCGTTTCGTTAATCTCAATCAAGCAGAATTGGCTAAAAATTGGCTTACCCATTTAGTTACAATTTTAAGTATAGATACAGAAACTACATCAAAGATCCGCCTCAATCCCGTCGTCAAAACAGGCGTCGTGCGTCGATTTTTCTAATAGGGTCAGTTTGCTATGGCTTTCATTTTTATTGAATAAATTCAGATATTTAAACTGTTTTTCTTCCCTAGGGACAACTCCGAGAAGGGCAAGTTTCTGCGGCCTTAGAATTT
>JBCCEP010000310.1:0-5141 GCA_039030215.1 Pseudomonadota bacterium | reverse complement strand
TCCAGCAAATTGCCCAAAACTTCAGCCATATCATATTCATTCATTGGTATGGCAAGGTCTTCTGGAACCCGAACTTCCCAACTAATGGGTTCGGTGACAGGCAATTTGCTGATAGCTGCAACCATACGTCTGGCTACTGGCGCTATGTAGGTCTGCAGTCGAAAGCCGGAATTGTGCTTCGATACTGCCAATTCACGCTCAATAAAAACATTCATTGCCTTTATTTGCTCTTCTATTCGGATCGCGGTTTCACCACCGCCGTCGCTTTCTTCGGCTAGCGCCTCAATGACCGTCAGTGGTGTTTTCAAACCATGCGCGAGATTGGCCGCTCGCTTACGAGCGCTTTCGATCGAAGATTCTTGCGAAATTAGCAGCTCGTTCACCTCATCAACAAGTGGTAGGATTTCCTTCGGAAAGCTTCGTGGTAGCCGCAATCGGTAGCCTTTGCGAAGCCTTGCCACTTCGGATCGAACCGCTTCCAGAGGGCGTAATCCAATTCGGACTTGGAACCAAGCCGCAAGGACTAACGCAAGCGTCAAAAGCGCCATCCACAAAGCGATATCTCTCTGGAAACGAAACGCCAGTTCACGAATTTTAACAAGGTCTTTCGCAACTGTCAGCATCACGCCATTCGGAAAAGCCGCCCCATCAACATCTACGCTCCAACTCAAAGCTAGAACATTTCCAGCGGGAAGCCCTGCAATGGTGTCGATTTTGATACCAGGACTGCCAATGTACTCAAGCTTAAGCGTTTGGTCCCAAAGCGATCTGGAAACTAGTAGAACCTGATCTGTAGTTTCTATCTGCCAATAATGTCCGCTGAATACTTCCGTATATCTCTGATCAGGCATTGAATTGACTGAAACCTCGCCAGTATCATTCACGCGCAACAAATCGGTTAATTGATCCAGTTCAACCGAAAGCTCCGAAATTAATCTTTCCTGAAAAATTTTCTCGAATAACTTCGATATCACGAACCAGGTCAAAGTTATTGCAAGCGTTGCGGAAATTGCAGCTGCAATCATCAGTCGAAGGCTTAAGGAAAAGTGCTTCATGGCTCGCCTGGCAGGAATACATACCCGAAACCGCGCCGCGTCTCTACATAGGGAAATTTCAATTTTCGACGCAGTCGCCCAATCAGGACTTCGATGGCATTGCTGCCGGGCTCCTGATCGCCCTCGTAGATGTTACTTGCCAGTTCCTCTTGACTGATTACGCGTCCTGGATTGTGCACCATATAACGAAGAAGACGAAACTCGGTAGGAGTCAGGTTCACAGGATCTCCCTTTTCGATTACCCGGTTTTGTCGAATATCGACTACCAAATCGCCGAAAGCGAAGACCGCGCTGTTGTTGCCAGTCCCTCTGCGAATTAGCGCCCGCAGCCTAGCCAACAGTTCCTCCATTTCAAATGGTTTGACGACGTAGTCGTCCGCGCCAGCGTCAATCCCGTGCACCCTGTCTGGCCAGGCTCCGATAGCAGTTAGAATTAGAACAGGCATTTGCACGCCTTCGGAGCGCCAATGCCGTAGGACCGACAGACCATCCATATTAGGCAGTCCCAGATCGAGGATCGCTGCAGCATAGTGTTCTGTTCCGCCCTGAAACCATGCTGTTTTGCCATCCGCCACAAGATCCGGCACGTAGCCCTCGTCGCTTAGCCTGTCCTTCAATCGCTGGCCTATTTTGGGCTCGTCTTCGACTATCAGCACTCGCATTTACCGATTCCTCGCAATATCCAGTACCCGTGCATTGCGCGCATCGACAGTTACCGTAACTAGGGCGCCTTTGGACGAAACCATTTTGAGTTCATATCTCGGTGTATTTCTGCCTCTGCGGAATCGCACTCCAATGACGCTGCCACCCAACTCTTTTTTGACCGAGTTTACTACCTCGTAAAGTGGTTTCACCTCACCACTTTTGTGAGCCTTTCTGGCGTTAAGAAAATCCGAAGTTTCATGGGTTCCGCTTGGTCCGCTAACGCCAGAACTACCTGTCCCACTACTATTGGAATTACCTGACCCACCGCCACCAGAAGCACCGGCCCCACCAGAAGCACCGGCCCCACCAGAAGCACCGGACCCACCGGAAGCACCGGACGCACCGGACCCACTGGAAGCACGGGCCACGCTAAGCTTTACGACAATCGGAGCAATGTAGGCGACGGAAGACGCGATCCCGAGCCGGGCGAGGGCTGCCCGTCGGGTGATTATGCCTTCGCTAGATTTTTTAACTCTAGTCAATCGATGTCTATCCGTCGTCCAACGTACCTCCTCAAATGTCCGTTATCAATCGGTTTCGAAGCAATCCACGCAACAGCTTTTGAACATCACACGCAATCCTATCGACCGGCTGGTCTGGAAACGCCTGCTGAAACAACTCAATGATCTCATCGGCAGTTGCAGGGGTTTCCAAGACGTTCCATGCGGCTCCGGAGAGCTGGTCGAGTTTGTAGATCCCGTATCCCTTACCATCAGCCAAAAACCTCGTATCGTCGAGTTCATACTCTACCACATCCGGAGATCTCACGAATTGCTTTCCAGTCGGAAGTCTCAAACGGTTTTGATTCATGGTGAAATCGGGTGCAATATGGCTTGCCAGCCCGGGTTTGAGTGCAGGCTCCTTTGGAAGCGGTGTTTCCCAGGAGCCGAAATGATTTTCAATCAAATCCGCCGCTTCCTCGGTATCTGAATAGCGCAAGCGGAACGTTTTCAGGTTGCAGATAAGAAAATAGAGAATTTGCAGAATGCGTCCGGAATTACCTGCTCGGGAAAAATTTTGAGTAATCGTGGCTCGCAAAGCTTCTGCCCGATTGATAGGTAGTAGTTCCGCTTTGCGATCGTTTTCGAAATCGAGAATAACGACTGCGCCGACCGGACTGCGATGCCCCCGTCTTACAGGCATATTTCGGGAAACTGCGTGATAGGAATACCGAGCGCCGCGGACAAGTTCGCTGGACGACAGCCCAATTTTGAAAGCTCCAGAAATGTTTCTTGGCCAGGGCAGGCGCATTCGGGTCGCAATACCCGAAGCCATTCCTAGCACTTGGCCATCATTTTGGACGGTCAAAGCCATGAAATCATCGGTATAGACATTCAGGCCACGCAGACCGAGCGCAGTGGTCAGCGTCGTCTTGCCGGCGCGCCGCATATTTGGAAATATGATCAAACGTCCGTTTTTCTCAACAGCCGCGCAATGTAGACATAGCCAATCGGGGTTACACCTTAATGTTTCCCATGCAATTTCAACAATTGCCGCGCAGACAAGATCGACTGGATCTGAGAAAATCTTGCTCTGGTTGGTCAATTCCAGATGCATCGAATAGTTACAACCGCGGCGCTCAACAAAAAGAAAAGGACTTTCTCCCTGAGGCAGACCAGGTCCCGTTTCATGAGGCCATGCGCACAAAATGCTAGTGAAATGTGCCAAGAGCTCGTCGCAACCGATAAGTGCCAGCGGTTTGTCCATATCCGCCAGCCTGATCCAGGCATCGTCACTTAATTTCTCAGTACTGACCGACGCGCTCAACATCACATCCATGCAGAATAAATAGTGATTGTTTGTTAAATGGAAATCGTATCACACAAAGAGCGGACCTTTAAACTACGAGGGTCCGCTCAATGCTTTAAGCAGCTGATTTAATTCTGCATTTTTCTTTGTATGATACCGATCAGACCACCAACATTGCTAGGAGAACTGACTTCAGCAGTATCGCCGCTTGGCCATGTAGCTCCCGTGGGTCCGGTAGCACCGCTCGTTCCGCTGCTACCTGATACTCCGCTACTTGATGCACTACTGCTACCGGATGCGCCGGAACTACCACCGGATCCACCGGAACCACCACCGGATCCGCCGGAACCACCACCAGATGCTCTAGCTTCACTAAGTGTCGTCAACATCGGCGCAGCGTAAATTGCAGTGGCAGTCAGACCGAGACGCGCCAACATTCTTCGGCGACTGACCGGATTGTCTCGAGGCTTCTCATTCATATGTTGCTCCTCGTCTTTCTTAGACTAACAGCCCATGGGATAACACATCGGTCAATACTAAACCCTGACACCAATTGTCAGCGTTTTGTCAGGTTAATCCTACCTCAGCGAGCTGGTCCGTTCCTAACTCTTGAGGAAGCTTGCACATTGGTACGTATTGGGCATCGCGACGATGTCGCGGCTGGAAAAGCCAGACAGCGTTGTAATGTTAGCTTTGAAAAAAATTAAGCGGGTGTTTTCGCAACTGCAACAAATGTCTGCTTACCCAAGGAAAATCAATTTCTCAGCAATAATGGTGCTCCTGTTGCAGGATAAGAGTACCGTAAATGGGCCTTCACATGTGGCAGTGGTTGGAGAGCGTACTTGGCCGATAATGACGACTCAGATGACCTGAATCGCTGGGCTGGGGTAATGAACAAGGTGGGTGGTTTAAGCGCGGTGTTTCGTCACGAGACGCCGGCCAGCAAGGGCATCGTTGAAGCTGAGTGCAAGCAACGTCTATCGGAGGGAGAATCTCCTTTTGGCAGTCGGTTCTTCGCGACTAGAGGAGCCTGCACTATGGCTAACTAGAAAATCGAACGCGAGCTCGAACGGGTCGGCGATGAACCTCGGTTAACCGGTCGCGGATTTTCTTCTACGTAGAAACCGGGAAAGACCCTGCGGCGTCACGCCAAGAAACCGGTCGATATCATTCTAGTAATCGTAATTGTCAGGCGGCTCTACGACCTGCATACCGACGAACAAGAACACCACCGAAGAGGAGGTTGATAAGCGCGGCGGCAACTGCGAAATGCCAAACATTTGTGAAATAGATGAGCATAAACAGCGATGCAGAAGTCAAACCGATACAAGACCACAAAATACCGTGGAACCGAGATTCGCCGCCATAGGCCTCCATCAGGATTATGGTGAGGTTCAGCGTGACATGGATTATTGCAAGAGGCCACCAATCATTTCTGAAGTCGGAATCGAGCAGGAGGGCACCATAGGCCAACATGTTGCCGATGAGCATGGGATGGGAAATTAGCGAATAAGGAAATGCATGGATCCTGCCAGTCGGCATGCGGTCGAGCTCCACTCCGTAGTAGGTCCGATTTGGACCAAGGGCCCACACCGCTGAAATATTGAGGCCGAAGCCGATCGCCATGACGAT
>JBCCEP010000309.1:0-5141 GCA_039030215.1 Pseudomonadota bacterium | reverse complement strand
TGTCCGACAAGGCAAGGATTTGTGCCGCCAGAAGCCCGGCATTTGCTGCACCGGCTTCTCCGATTGCCAGTGTACCAACGGCAACCCCGGCCGGCATTTGTACAATCGACAACAGGCTGTCCTGGCCGGAAAGTGCCTTTGACCTTACTGGAACTCCCAGAACAGGCAGGCTGGTCATAGAAGCGACCATTCCCGGTAGATGGGCAGCGCCGCCGGCTCCGGCAATGATCACTTTATACCCTGATTCTACTGCATTTTTTGCGAAATCGACCATGCGGTCGGGGGTCCGGTGAGCAGACACGATCAGCGTTTCATAGCCAACCTGCAGCTCGTCGAGAATTTTGGCCGAATGCTCCATTGTCGGCCAGTCAGACTGGCTTCCCATGATGATTGCGACAGGTAGATTGCCCGAATTCATCTAGTGGTCCGATTACAGGAAAAAGGAAACGGCGGTTTAATCAAATGAAGTTGCGATTACAAGCTCTGGAACCACAAAATCAGAATCATGCGATAATATCCGGTAGAATCCGGTTTTTCAGTTTCGAAATCTCGTCCTTGAGTGCCAGTTTTTTCTTTTTGAAACGCTGCAATCGAATTGCATCGCACCCGTCTTTAATCAGTGCAGCAATGGCATGATCATAGTCTTCGTGTTCGATTTCCAGGCGGGCCAGTTGCATGCGCCGCTCAGCTTCATCCTGTTCTTCGTTTTCGCCCATCGAAAATTCACTTTAAACGCCACAGTAATTTCTGCCGTAGTACGACTGAATGCGCGGAATATAGCATAGCACGTCAACGGTTCAAAATTAGCGCTGCCTTGTGCGCAGCAGAATAAGGTCAGTGACCGTGAACGAATTGCAAAGAACTGGTGATGGATCAATTCCAGGTTCGACATCGCCACAATTGTGTGATTCAATCCAAATCGGTGTGAATATTTGACAAGGAGGTCTCACATGCCTGTTGGTTCCCATATTCATCAACTTGAATTGCGCCACCGAGAACTGGAAGACAAATTAACAGAAATTCTTGCTAGCCCCAGCGCAGATGATATGGAAATCGCGGATATCAAACGTCAAAAGCTTTACATCAAGGACAAGATTCATCAGCTGAAAGAAAGTGCACAGGTGCATTAGTCACCTGTCTTGAAGTTTGCTGCGGAACTGTTTTCGGGTGTAGTCGAGCAGAGTTTGTTGACAAGAGCCAGCCTTAAACTGGCTCTCAGGTGATCTTTATTTGTTATTTCGGGGTATAGCTTGACATTTCCAAAATATCGCTCAATGCGTCAGGAATGAAACGCGCAATTGGTGGATCATGTCGCATTCCTCATCAGGCCCTCCCAATCGGTGCCGTCTTATGCTGGCGATTCCGGCCCTGGAACAGGCAACTGCCCTAATTGAAACCGCACTCGGCGCCGGCGATGTTGCCAGTGTCATCCTGGCCCAAGACGAGCTGGACGCCGCAGCCTATCTCCGGCATTGCAATCAGATCGTACCCAAAATTCAGCAGCATGATGTGGCAGCAATCGCCTGCAACGATACACAAGTATTGGGCCGGAGCGGAGCTGACGGAATTGTCTTTCAGCAACCCGAGCAGGACTATCGCGATCTTGTCGCCCGCTTTTCGCCACAGAAAATTGTAGGATTTGGCGGTAGTTTCAATCGTCACAGGGCGCTGGAACTTGGTGAGTCCAATCCCGATTTTCTGTATTTCGGGAAACCGGATGGCGATATTCGCCCCGAACCGCATCCCAAAAACCTGGCAATTGCCAGCTGGTGGTCGGAGCTGGTGGAAATTCCGTGTGCTGTCATGGGCGGAAGCTCAATAGAGAGTGTTATCGAATGTGCAGAAAGTGGCGCCGAATTTGTTGTTCTAGGGCTGGCCGTATTTGCCAATACGGATGGTCCGGGTGAGGCGGTAAGACGGGCAAATGGAATTCTGGATGAACATGCCCCGAGATTTGTTGAGGCATAGACCAAGTCTGCTGTCCTGTGTGCTGCGCAGATTAATGACAGTTGCGCTGATTTGTCTTGTACCCGCAATTGCAATTGCACAATCGCCCGACAAATCGGATCAGGAAAACGATGCAGTTCCGGATATTTCAGCCCGCCCGGTTTCTCCCGAAGCACTCGCCCGATTTGATCCGCGCGCCGATCCTGCGTATGGGGCTTACCAACGCGGATACTATCTGACAGCATTTGAATTGGCGCTTGCGCGGGCAGAATCCGGCGATGCTGCCTCCCAGACCCTGATCGCCGAACTCTATGACAAAGGTCTGGGTATTGCTCAGGATAAGGAAGAAGCCGCACATTGGTACGCATTGGCTGCAGAAGCCGGAAATTCCGCGGCCCAGTTTTCCTACGCGATGAAATTACTGGCCGGTGACCATGTAAAAAAGGATCCGGAAAAGGCGCGCGTATATATGACGATGGCTGCCGAATCGGGTCTTGCTGTCGCAGAATTCAATCTTGCGCAAATGATCATTGCCGAAGACAACAGTGATGCAGCATTCCAACGGGCGTACGAGCATTTCAAGGCAGCTGCAGATGGCGGGGTTCCGGATGCCTATTATGCGCTGGCCCAGATTTACGGGCAGGGTATCGGCGCTGATCCTGATCTTTCTGCAGCGCGCAGCTGGATGGAAAAGGCGGCCAAGGCCGGTATCGACACGGCGCAGGTTGAGCTTGGAATATGGCTGGCGAATGGGAAAGGCGGAAAGAAGGATGAGCGTGCTGCGTTCGGCTGGATGACGCGCGCTGCGCAAAGCGGAAATGTTATTGCACAAAACCGTCTGGCAATCATGTATGCCAACGGGATTGGCACGACGGCCGATGTGGTTGAGGCTGCAAAATGGCATATCGTGTCACGGCGTTCCGGCCACCGGGATCCATGGCTGGAAAGATTTTCAGCCGAGTTGGATGCAGAAACCCGCCAGAAAGCGCTTGAAGCTGCCAATCGATGGCCTGCAGGATGAAATTCCTTGGCTTGTAGCGGCCTGTGCACTTGTATGCCTGGCGCAAATATGGTGAACAGGCGCAATCTGAACTGAAAATTCCGATCAGGAACAAATTGACCGTCCGAGAATTTCCGGAACATGGTCATCATGAAAAAACGCGGAACAATCTGATGAAAATCAATGGAAATGAAATCAAGCCCGGAATGGTGATTGAACATCAGGGTGGCTTGTGGGCAGCGGTAAAGACAGTTGCAGTCAAACCGGGCAAGGGTGGTGCATTCAATCAGGTTGAACTGAAGAATCTGATCACGGGATCAAAGCTCAATGAACGGTTCCGGGCATCCGAGACAGTGGAGCGCGTGCGGCTTGAACAGAAAGATTTTCAATATCTGTATGAAGAAGGCGACAGCCTGGTCTTCATGGATAATGAAAGCTACGAGCAGCTTGAATTGCAGAAGGATTTCGTCGGCGATCGCGCCGCATTTTTGCAGGATGGAATGAGCGTCACGGTCGAGATGCATGAAGAAAAACCGATTGGAATTCAGCTTCCTGATCAGGTGACATTGATGATATCGGAAGCCGATCCGGTGGTTAAGGGGCAGACTGCAGCGTCGTCCTACAAACCGGCAGTGCTTGAAAATGGCGTGCGCGTGATGGTGCCGCCGTTCATAACGACCGGTGAAAAAGTCGTAATTGATACAAACGAATTAATTTATCTTCGCCGGGCCGAATAGTCCCGTATAGTCCCATTTCTGGAGTACGGCATGGCCCGATCGGCGCTACTCAATGTTATGACATCGGCCGCATTAAAGGCGGGTCGGGCGCTTTCGCGTGATTTCGGAGAGGTGCAGAATCTACAGGTATCGATGAAGGGCCCTGGAGATTTTGTGTCAAATGCCGACAAGAATGCGGAGAAGATCATTCGTGTGGAACTTGACCGCGCCCGCCCGGGATATGGTTTTCTCATGGAGGAAAGCGGCGAACGCAAGGGCAGGGACAATAATCATCGGTGGATTGTCGATCCGCTTGATGGCACGACGAATTTTCTCCATGCCATCCCGATTTTTGCAGTCTCCATTGCCTTGGAACGCGACGGCGAAATCGTTGCCGGTGTGATCTATAATCCGGCAATGGATGAGCTTTATGTCGCCGAGCGCGGATCGGGCGCGTTCTTGAACGACCGGCGCCTTCGCGTAGCCAATCGACGAGAACTGGTGGATTGCGTAGTGGGTGCCGGAATTCCCCATATCGGTCGCAAATGGCACGGCAAGTTTCTGGAACAGCAGCGCCGGTTCATGCTGGAAACGTCCGGCATCAGGCGCTTGGGGGCGGTCGCCCTCGACCTTGCCTATGTGGCTGCCGGACGGCTCGACGGATTTTGGGAGCAGGGACTTTCGGCTTGGGATATTGCCGCTGGGACCATCATCGTCCGTGAGGCCGGTGGCATGGTTTCTGATCTTGAAGGTCGTAATCTGATGATGGACAACGGAAGCGTTTGTGCCGGAAATCCCGTGATCCACAAAAAAATGCTTGGCGTGATCAAGGATGCCGATTCTGCGAATATGAAAACCGAGATATCAAGTTGAAGCCGTTGCCGCACAATTGCCTGACAAATGACGCAAGCCCTTGATTGCAAATATTCGCACCGATTGTATGCTGCGCGCGACAACAGTCCATTGTGCCGTGAAATCTATCCAAGGACGGCGCGCATGAATGATGCGGAGGGAGCATAATTGGCGAAGGTATTTGATCCGGGGAGGCTTTCCAGCCCGCGTGTCCATCTTTTCACGATGGTCATCTTCCTAATACTAGTAGGCTTCCTCTCTGCTGTCCTTTATCTGCAGATAGCTGCAGCCTTCGTTACCAATCCTGGGTTGAACGGTTTGATAATCGGTGTCCTGCTTGTGGGGGTGTTGCTCGCACTGATGCAGGTGTTTGGCTTGATGCGGGAAGTAAGCTGGGTGAATTCCTTCCGCGAGGGAAGCGTCGAACTTGACGATGTTCGTGAGCCGGTGCTGCTCGCACCAATGAAAGCGTTGCTTGGCCAATCAGGCCGGGACATGTCGCTTACAACCAACTCCATGCGTTCAATTCTGGATTCGATTGCGACAAGGCTTGACGAGACCCGGGATATTTCAAGATATCTGATTGGCTTACTCGTATTTCTGGGGCTGCTCGGAACGTTTTGGGG
>JBCCEP010000308.1:0-5167 GCA_039030215.1 Pseudomonadota bacterium | reverse complement strand
GCGGCATCTGCCAGCGTTCGGCCAAAGGTTCCGATCTGATCCAGAGAAACCGAAGTTTGAAGAACACCGCTGCGCGAAATCATTCCGCGCGTCGGTTTGAAACCGTAGACACCGCAATACGATGCCGGACGGATCATCGAACCATTGGTCTGGGTACCGATCGCAAGCGGTACATGGCAAGCTGCAACTGCCGCCGCCGACCCGCTCGAAGAGCCTCCCGGACTGAAATCCCGATTATGCGGATTTCGTGTCTTTGACGGATGCATGAAGGCTAGTTCCGTCGTGACGGTCTTGCCCATGATTACCGCACCGGCATCACGCAGCAATTCTACGATCCGCGCGTCCTTTTCTGGCTGACGGCCAGTAAAAACCGGCGTTCCACGCTCGGTCGGCATGTCCCGTGTATCGACAATATCCTTCAAACCAACGGGGACACCGTGAAGTGGGCCGGTCGCATAGCCGGCCTTTCGAATACGATCGCATTCGCTTGCCTGCGCTAAAGCGGCCTCTTCATCCAGATAGGCCCAAGCCTCAATCGCAGAGTCAGTCTCCTTGATCCGGGTCAGACAGGACTTGACCAGATCGACCGAGCTGAGGCGACCGGCAACAATGGCTGTCGCCGCCTCAACTGCTGTCAATGCAAAGGGTTCGGTTCTCACGGAACGTATTCACCAAACAGGTAGTCAGGGAACCACAACGCAATTCCCGGGAAAACATACATCAACGCCATTGTGAAGATGACAATCGCCAGATAGGGCATGATTCCCTTGAAGATATCCATCAACTCGATCTGCTTCTTCAGGACACCCTTCAGATAGTAGGCTGACATGGCCATTGGCGGCGTCAGGAATGACGTCTGCAGATTAAGCGCCACCAGCATCGCAAAGAAATACGGGTTCACCCCAAAAGGTTCGAGCAATGGCAGGAAGATTGGTACGAAGATGATCAGGATTTCTGACCACTCAAGCGGCCAGCCAAGAATAAAGATGATCAGCTGCGCCATGATCAGGAACTGGATCGTGGTCAATTCCATCCCGATAACCCATTCGGCGATAATGTCGTGTCCGCCGAGATAGGAGAATACGGAAGCGAAAGTCCAGGAACCGACAAACAGCCAACAGACCATGGCCGTGGCTTTTGCCGTCAGGAAAACACTTTCCTTGAGTTTCCCCCAGGTCATGGACCGGTAGATTACCGCAAGCACCATACCGCCCAACGCACCCATTGCCGCCGCTTCAGCAGGCGTTGCGAGGCCGCCCAGGATCGAGCCCAGCACCAGCATGATCAGAACCGTCAGCGGAACAAACGAGACAAGCAGGTCCAGGTAGATCTTGCTGCGGGGAGGAGCATCCTCCAGTTGAGGCTTTGGCGCCAAGGTCGGATTGATCCAGACCCTCACAATGACATAGAGAATATAAAAACCGGCCAATAGCAAACCAGGAAATACCGCCGCTGCATAGAGGCGCAGAGGTGACAGATTACCGACGGCGGCATAGACAATCAGCATGATCGAGGGCGGGATCAAGATCCCCAGCGTACCGCCAGAACAAATCACACCCGATGCAAAGCTCTTATTGTATTTGGCATTCGCCATTGCAGGAAAGGCCAGCAAGCCCATCAGCGTCACAACAGCACCGACAATACCCGATGCAGTCGAGAAAACGGCACAGGTGATAAGGGCAGCAATTGCCAGCGATCCCGGCAGATTTCTTGCCGCCATGTAGAGTGAGAAAAACAGCCGGTCCACGATATTAGCGCGTTCGACCACATAGCCCATGAACAGGAACAACGGGATTGCAACCAGCGTATCGTTTTCCATCACCGAATAGGTGTTTTGGTTCAACAGGTAGAAAATGTTGTTGTTGAAGATGTCGGAGAATGAATCCGGCGCACCTTGATAATAGGCGTAATAGCCGAACCCGACGCCCATGGCGATCAGGGTGAAGGCAATCGGGAATCCCAATAGCACGAGCAAGATAAACATGCACAGCATCAGGATGGCGACTTCGGGATTTGTCATCTTTGTAATTCTCTCTCGCGCAATAACCGGTGCTGTTTATTCTGAACTCGGTTTGATTTTGGGAATCGAGGCTTCATCCATATGCATCAACATGTCTTCGGTCTCGCGTACATCGTCGAGCCGTTCCATCCAGACACCGGTGCGCATGGCGTTCCAGCAGCGCAAGATTTCGGCAAACCCCTGAAGCAGTAGCAAGGCGCCAGCCAGCGGAATAAGCGTTTTGAAGAAATAGATTTGAATGCGGGCCGGGCTGTTCCAGCTGACTTCTTCATAGCGCCAGCTATCCGCAGCGATTTCCCAGCCATACCAGAACAGTGCCAGGATCCCTGGGAAGAAAAACAGCAGGTACAGCAGGAAATCCACTCTTGCCTGCCAGCGGATCGGAAACAGCCGGTACAATACGTCACCGCGAACATGCGTGTCCTGTGCCAGGGCATAGGGGCCGGCCATAAGGAACAAGGCACCATACATTTGCACCATCATGTCGAATGCCCAAACCGTGGGAGCATTCAAGACGTAGCGCATGAAAACTTCGTAGGAGACCGACAAGGTCAGGATCAGGATACACCAGCCAAAGGCTCTCCCCACCCATTGGCTCAGCCCCTCAATTGCATGAACAACCTTTGTCACTATTGCCCCTCCGTTTGGCAATCGAAAACCGGGGGCCTTCTGGCCCCCGGCAATTTTTACAACAATTCAGGATTATCCGAAGTAGTGCTTGTAAGCCAGCTTGTAGTCAGGCTGGTTCAGGTTCAGATAATTCATCACGTTTTTCGCATAGGCCTTCTGGCTGTCGATGACTTTCGCGAAGAATGGATCTTCAGCTGAAATACGATCAACAACGACATCCCAAGCGGTCAACTGGTCCTGCATCACACTATCCGGTGTGCGGTAGACGTTCACGCCCTGCTCGGCAGCAAGGGTCGTCAGATCGTCCGCATAACGCTTTGTGTTGTGCCAGTAGAAGTTGGAGTTTTCAGCTTCGGACGCATATTTCAGGATCGCCTGAAGTTCTGCCGGAAGTGAGTTGTACTTGTCCTTGTTGAAGGTCACTTCGAAGAATTCCTGGCTCTGGTGGAAAGAAGCCAGATGGTAGTGCTTCGAAACATCCTGCATGCCGAAGTCACGGTCGGAAGTCGGGTTGTTGAATTCCGCCGCATCGATCAGGCCAGACTTCATGGCAGGCTGAATTTCACCGCCAGGAAGCTGAACAACGGACATTCCCATTTCGAGAAGAACATCGGCTGCTAGACCAACTGTACGGTACTTCAGGCCGTTCATCTGGGAAGCATCTTTGATTTGCTCCTTGAACCAACCCAAGGGCTGTGCAGGCATTGGTGAGTTGAAGAAAGATACAACGTTCAATCCGAGCGTATCCATCAGCTCATCAAACAGCTCCTGACCGCCACCATAGTTGATCCAGCCCAGGACTTCCTGGCTCGACCAGCCAAAGCATGGCCCGGTGCCGAACAGCGATGCAGTCTTCGCCTTCGAATACCAATAGGCTGGGACGTAGTGCGCGGCATCCAGAACGCCACGATGTACTGCATCCTGCATTTGCGAGGTCTTTACGACGGAGTCCACCGACAGGAGGTCGATTTTAAGCGCATCCCCCGACATTGCATGAACACGGTCAACGTAAGACTGAGCATTCTCAAGGAAAATACCGCCACCCCAGGCAGCCTGCATTTTCAAGGTTGTAGTATGGTTGGCTGCAATTGCTGGTGTAGCCAGCGCAGCAGCTCCAGCAGCACCAGCTACTGCAGATCCGCGCAGAAATTTTCTGCGGTTAACTTTATCAGACATGTTTCCTCCTGTTTTGGGCATTGGCCGCCCTTATAGTTGGCACCACACCAGGTCTCTAAAAGGATGGAGAAGAAGATGCAGGCCAGTACCTCACGAGATCAGACTCGATTGGCGCGCTATATTTGGCAGCGATTTCTAGATGTTGCAAGCGTCGATTCCTTAATTCCTCCCCTTCAGCCCCTCTTCATACCCTGCAACAATCGAGCTGATCGAACTCTACCTAGGCAAAAATCGAGGATTTCAAGATTTCGTTTTGAATCGAAGTGTGACTCTTAGCACAGCATTTCCGATCAAACGCTTCTACTTAAGTACGAGAGGGGCGGCGAGGGCCCGCCCCTTCTTAGGGAGCGAAAATCATGAACACCACACTTGCAGCAGCGGTAACCTCGGCACTTATCGTAATTGGAGCGGGCGCAACTTTCAGTACAAACGCACAAGGCGGCGACATTTCAATTGAAAAACAGATGCTGACCCCTGCCGAATGTGAAAAGCAGGCATGGCCAAATATCGATGCAAGTTGCCTGGTAACAATGTCGGGCGAGCATTCATCAGCCCAGGTGCGGGTCGCGGCTCAATACTGAACCAAAGAATACAACAGAACACTGTAGGTGGTTGTGCCCAGCGCAATCCGGTGGATTCCTTCTACAAATTTCATCATGATGAAAACTTGGTGATTCATTCGTGATGGAGACTTGGGTTGAGCTACACGCTGATTATCGGAACCAGAAACTGGTCAAGTTGGAGCCTCCGCGCCTGGCTTGCCTTGAAATCAACCGGCATTTCCTTCGAAGAAGTTCTCGTTCGCCTCAGACAACCTGATTCAGCTTCCCAGATCAGGAAACTGTCTCCCTCTGCAAGAGTTCCCCTGCTTCTAATCTCTGACGGTGACAAGGAATCGAAAGTCTTTGACAGCCTTGCGATCTGCGAAACGATCGCCGAGCGCCACCCCGAGGCAGGACTTTGGCCCGATGACGCTGAAGCCCGGGGCTTGGCCCGTTCATATTCCGCTGAAATGCACGCCGGTTTCCTGGCACTTAGGGAAGCCTTGCCAATGGATTTCGCCAGAATATTGCCGCAACCTGATATGGACGACACTGTGCTGGAACAGATCGAGCGCATTCAGTCAGCATGGGAAGTTGCACGTTCAAAATACAAGTCCCAAGGTGATTTCCTGTTCGGTCGCTTTTCGATCGCCGATTGCATGTATGCACCGGTTGTTTCCAGATTTCTGACCTATGAAATTCCGCTTTCTGATGAAGTCCAGCAATATGCGACCCGGATCATGGCACTACCTGCCATACAGGAATGGTTTCAGGAGTCGAAAAAGGAAATCGATGCCGG